>CAMCTE010000001.1 GCA_945878385.1 Azohydromonas lata NBRC 102462
GCCCCAGAAGCGACACAACCGGGAGATTCCCCTGATGCGGCCTGCTCCATCGGCCTCACAGAATCCGCCGCAATTCCACGCCTTTGCAGGAGTACGGCGATCATGGACAAACCTTGGCTTTCCCAATACCCGGCCGGCATTCCGGCTGACGTCAAAACCGACCTTTACCCTTCACTGGTCCAGTTGGTGGACCATGCCCTGCGCACCCATGCCGACAAGCACGCCTATGTGTTCATGGGCAAGCGCTACACCTTCGGGCAAATTGATGCGTGGTCGCGCGCGATGGCGGCCTACTTACAGTCGCTGGGCCTGGCCGCGGGGGACCGCGTGGCGGTAATGCTGCCCAATGTGCCGCAGTACCCTGTGGCGGTGGCGGGCATTCTGCGGGCGGGCTTGGTGGTGGTGAATGTGAACCCGCTGTACACGCCGCGCGAACTGGAGCACCAGCTCAAGGATTCAGGCGCAAAGGCCATCATCATCCTGGAGAACTTTGCCGCCACCCTGCAACAGGTGCTGGACAAGGTACCGACGCAACATGTGGTGATGGCGGCCATGGGCGACCTGCTGGGCCTGGTGAAGGGCACAGTGGTGAACTATGTGGTGCGCCATAAGCGCAAGCTGGTGCCGCCGTTTTCGCTGCCGCAGGCGGTAGGCTTCAAGGCTGCGATCAAACAGGGCAGTACCCGCGCAGTGAAGCCGGCGGAGGTGGGCCCGGACGATGTGGCCGTGCTGCAGTACACCGGCGGCACCACCGGAGTAAGCAAAGGCGCGGTGCTGTTGCACCGCAACCTGGTGGCCAACTTGCTGCAGGCCGAAGCCTGGTATCAGCCGGCCTTGAAGAAGATTCCCGAAGGCGAGCAGATCGTGACCGTGTGCGCCCTGCCGCTGTATCACATCTTCGCCTTCAACGCGAACATGCTGCTGGCCATGCACATGGGTGGCTGCAACATCCTGATTCCCAATGCGCGTGACATTCCTGCCCTGCTGAAGGCCCTGTCCACCGAGCGCTTCCACAGCTTCCCGGCGGTGAACACGCTGTTCAATGCGATCGCCAACCACGCCGACTTTGGCACGGTGAACTGGAGTTCACTGAAGATCAGCGTGGGCGGCGGCATGGCGGTGCAAAGCGGCACGGCGCAACTTTGGCTGCAGAAGACGGGCTGCCCCATCATCGAGGCCTATGGTTTGTCGGAAACCTCGCCCGCGGCCACCTGCAACCCGGTAGATGCCACGGCCTGGACAGGCTCCATCGGCGTGCCGATGCCCAACACCGAGCTCACGCTGCTGGACGACGAGGGCCAACCGGTGCCGCTGGGCGAGCCTGGCGAAATCTGCATTCGCGGGCCGCAGGTGATGGCGGGCTATTGGCAGCGGCCAGATGAAACCGCCAAGGTGATGACGGCCGAGGGCTATTTCCGCAGCGGTGACATCGGGGTGATGGATGCGCGCGGTTACTTCCGAATCGTGGACCGCAAGAAGGACATGATTCTGGTGAGCGGCTTCAATGTGTACCCCAATGAGATTGAGGATGTGCTGAGCCAGCACCCGGGCGTGCTGGAGGCCGCGGCCATCGGCGTGCCCGACGAGCATTCGGGCGAGGCGGTGAAGGTGGTGGTGGTCAAGCGCGATGCAGCGCTGACCGAAGACAGCGTGCGGCAGTGGTGCGAAACGCACCTGACCGGCTACAAGCGGCCGCGGGTGGTGGAGTTCCGCAGCGAACTTCCCAAGACGCCGGTGGGCAAGATTCTGCGGCGGGAGTTGCGGGGTTGAGCCAGACTGAACGGTGCCGCCTGTGAGCGCCGCGCCGCTGGGCATCGTCAGCGCCCTGCCCGATGAGTTGGCAGCGCTGTTGGCCCTGGTGGACAAGCCCACTTCCGCGACCGTGGCGGGCCGCGCGCTGTACCGCGGCCACCTGCACGGCCGCGAGGTGGTGCTGACGCTGTGCGGCATCGGGAAGGTGGCTGCGGCGTTGACGACCACGCTGCTGATCGAACGCATGGGCGTGCGCGGGCTGTTGTTCACCGGTGTGGCCGGGGGTTTGGGCGCCCAGGTGCGTGTGGGCGATGTGGTGGTGGCGCGCACGCTGTTGCAACATGACATGGACGCCTCGCCCTTGTTCCCGCGGCACCAGATTCCAGACTTGGGCCTGGAAGAATTGCCCACGGATGGGGCCTTGCGTGCGGCGTTGCGGGCAGCGGCGCAGGAGGTGGTGCGGCGCCCGCCGGCAGCAGTGGAGGCCTTTGGCCTGCAGGCACCGGCCGTGCACGAAGGGCTGGTGGTCAGTGGGGACCGGTTCGTGTCGAGCTCGGCCGAAAGTACCGCCTTGGCTGCACGCCTGCCACATGCTTTGGCGGTGGAGATGGAAGGCGCGGCCATGGCGCAGGTGTGCGCGGCGTATGCGCTGCCATGCGCGGTGCTGCGCACGATTTCTGACCGGGCCGATGACCAAGCGCATGTGGACTTCCCGCGCTTTCTGGCCGAAGTGGCCTCGCCCATGAGCCGGGAGATTGTGGGCTTGGCGCTTCAGCGCCTGTAGCGGTTGGCAGCGCGCGGGCCTGGCGAGTGGGGCATCATCGGGGGCTTGGATATGCCGCCCATGAGCCCCCGCCCCTCCAGCCCTCGCCTCTTCGTGGACCGAACTTGCGGCGAACCCACTTGGGCCGCCGGCCTGGAATTGGAGCTCCCGAGCGTGGCGGCACGGCATGTGCAGGTGCTGCGCCTGCAGCCTGGTTCCGAGCTGACCCTGTTCGATGGGCGCGGTGGCCAGTGGGCTGCCACCGTTGTGCGCATGGGCCGCAGCGATGTGGCTGTGCGCCTGTTGAACCACGAAGCGGTGGAGCGGGAACTGCCCCTGGCGGTGACGCTGGCCGTGTGCATGCCGGCCAATGACCGCATGGACGACCTGGTGGAAAAGGCCACCGAGCTGGGCGCGGCCGCCATCGTGCCTTTGGTGAGCGAGCGGTCGGTGCTGCGCCTGAGTGGCGACCGCGCCGCCAAGCGCCAGGTGCATTGGCAGGCAGTGGCGGTGGCCGCGAGTGAACAAAGTGGGCGCAACCGCGTGCCCGTGGTGCACCCGGTGCAGGGCTTGGATGCGTTTCTGGGGCAGGCGAATGGCGAGGGTGAATGCGAAGTGATCGTTCGCTGCCAGTTGAGCCTGGCGCCCACGGCGACGGCGCTTGGGCAGGCCTTGGAACATTCATCAGATGGCGCCTCAATGAAAGCGAACGCTCACATCACCCTGCTCAGCGGCCCCGAAGGCGGGCTGTCTGCGGGTGAGCAGGACCGAGCCCAGCAGGCCGGTTTTCGCCCCGTGAGCCTGGGCCCCCGCACCCTGCGGGCCGACACGGCACCGCTGGCCGCCTTGGCGGCGATCGGCGTGTTCGCCTTGGCTGGAGGCCCTGACCGGTGAACCTGCGCCTGGCACTCCTGGTGTTCTGCCAGGGCCTGTTCATGACGAACAACGTCACCTTCATCGCCATCAACGGCCTCGTGGGGTTCGCGCTGGCGCCGGCGGCCTGGATGGCCACCCTGCCGGTGACCGGCTATGTGGCCGGGGGAGCGCTGGCCACCGGCCTCGTGGGGCGGCACCAGCGGCAATATGGGCGACAGAAGACCTTCATGATCGGGTTGGTGGTGGCCATCCTGAGTGCGGGCGCATGTGCCTGGGCGGCCGTGACGAAGGACTTCTGGCTGCTGAACCTGGCCACGCTGGCAGCCGGCTACTACAACGCCAACGGCGCGCTGTACCGGTTTGCGGCGGTGGAGCTGGTGGACGAATCGCACAAGGAGAAGGCGATTTCCTGGGTGCTGGCCGGTGGCGTGATGGGCGCCGTGGCGGGGCCGAATTTGGCCTCGGGTGCACGCGATGCGCTGGCCGGAGCGCCGTTTGCCGGGGCGTATGTGGCGCTGATGGGCGTGGGCCTGCTGGGCCTCTTGGTGATGTCGCGGATTTCGTTTCCGGCGCTGCCCGGGCAGGGGCTTTCAACGCCGCAGGGCAGGCCCTTGGGCGAGATCGTCCGGCAGCCGGTGTTCATCATTGCAGCCGCGGGATGCGCCATCGGCTACGGCATCATGAACCTGCTGATGGCGGCCACGCCGATTGCGATGGCGCAGTGCTCGCACCCCTTCAAGGAGGCCGCCTTCGTGCTGGAGTGGCATGTGCTGGGCATGTTCGTGCCGAGCTTCTTCACGGGCAAGCTGATCAAGCGCTTCGGGGTGCTGCCGGTGATGACGGTGGGCCTGGCGCTCAATGTGTTCTGCGTGGCCTTTGCGCTGTCGGGCGACGACGTGATGCACTTCTTCTGGGCGTTGTTGGCCTTGGGGGTGGGGTGGAACTTCCTGTACATCGGGGGCAGCACGCTGGCGACGAAAGCCTGGGCGCCAGAAGAAAGGACGCGGGCACAGGCCGCGCTGGACTTCTGCGTGTACGCGACGATGACGCTGACCTCGTTCAGCTCGGGCGCGCTGGTGACCACCGGGGGGTGGACCTCAATGAACCTGGGGGCCTTGTTGCCGCTGGCGATGATGGGGGCGGCGCTGCTGTGGTTGAAGCGCTTGGGTCGACTGTAAAAGCCATCAGGCCAAGACCTGCAAGCCGTGCTTCTCGACGATGGTCAGCAACTTCAGCGCCATCCCGCTGGGTCGCTTGGTGCCTGCTTCCCACTTTTGAATCGTCGATTCGCTGGTGTTGAGATAACGGGCAAAGACCGGTTGGCTGACATGAGACCGCTCACGAATTCGCTTGATGTGCGCCGCCGAGATTTGCCGAGGCACCGCGAGGCAGGCCTCGTCGAATTCACGCATGGTGGCCTTGTCGATAGTGCCGATGCGGTGAAGGCCACGGGCAGCGTCGTGGATGGCTTCAAACGCGTCGCTTTTGAACTTCGTCTTGTGGGTCATCCTTGAGCTCCTGCAGATCGCCCTTATCCAACGCCTGTGCGAGTTCCCACTCCTTAATACTGGCATAGGCCACCGCCAGCTTTCGGAACGCTTTCAATTCGCCAGCATCGATGCTGGCCCGGTCTTTCTTGGCGTACAGAAACGCAAACACCAGTAGGGGCCCCGCTTTTGCCAAGACGATCGACCGGTGGCGGTTGTCGTTCAAGCGCTTCTTGAACACGCCGCCGCCGAGGTCATCGGCTTGGCCTCGCATCAACTCCTGAGCGGCCCGCAACAAATCGCCGTCGCGGATGCGGGCCTTTCGGGCGGCCTTGGAGAACCACGCTGTCTTGAAGACCCGCAGGACGTCTGACTCATCACTCGACGCTACTAGCACCAGGTGCTACTTTACGCGAGGACCGGCATGAAGATCAAGAACGGTTGGGACGGGCTCAGAACCTTGTCGACCTTCGGATTCGAGCAGACGACTTCTGGCCTCCCACACCTGCAGAGCCTGCTTGCGAGCGGCGCCCCAGCGGTACTGCCCGATCTCAGCCGATTCGCGGATGACGCGGTGGCAAGGGACCAGTACCGCAACCGTGTTCGAGGCCATGGCCGTGCCCACGGCGCGTGCGGCGGTTGGTTGGCCGCAGCGACGCGCCAGCTCCGAGTAAGACAGCACGCGCCCAGGCTCGGTCCGAATCAAGGCCTCCCAGACCTTGAGCTGAAAGGGTGAGCCGCGCAGCAGCAGATGGGCGCGGGGTTTGTTGGCAAAGGCCTGAGCGAGCACCTGGGTGACCGCAGGTTCATCGTGCACCCATTGGGCCTGCGGCCAAAGCGATCGCATTTCCTGTTCGTGCGCGGGGTTCGGGGTGTCGCTGAGGCTCAAGTGACACACCCCGCGAGGCGACACGGCGCACAGGCCCCACCCCACCAGCGTGGCGGCCCAACCCCACTGCAGGCGCAGGCCGGCCCCGCCTTGACGGGCCTCACCGGGAGTCATGGCTTCCCAGGTGATGAGCGGGTCCGTCAGACGGTTGCTGCTCCTAGGTCCTGATTCCTGAGGAGAGTCCACGGACCCGTGCAGTTCCATCGTCGTTGAGTTCATACCTGACAGTGTGCCGCTTCAAAACGGAGGTGGCGACCCGCTTCTTGCGGTGTGGCGCGCCCTCTTGACAGGGTAGGCTGGGCCTTCAGGTCCCCAGCAGGGCAGACCACAGCGCATGCCCGAGCAGGCGATGAGGCAGCAAAGTGAACAAGCCGGTGACGATCAGACCCCAGGCGTAGGTACCCGCCATGATGTGGCGGTGCAGGCGCAGACGACCGGTTCGGGCAGCCCACACGCCGGCGGTCAGCATCACCAGCGTGAAGACCGACAGGCCATGGATCCAGGAAAAGGCCTCGCGGTAAATGCCGAACGAAGACAGCGCCGTGAAGCCCATCAGCAGCACCCAGGCACGACCCATCCACCGGTGTGCATCGGTGCCCTTTCGGCGCAGCAATACGGCCACGCCCATCACCACGGCGGCCGCTGCGATACCTGCGTGGGTGGCGATGAGGGGTGTCCAGCTGTAGATCGGTGCGGCAAGGCTCATGGGTGGTTCGGATGGTCAAGCCACACGCTTCAACGCGCCGAGCCCGCCACCATGTCGAAACGGAACAGGCGGCATTCGATGGGGCCGTTGAACATGGGCACGCGGCGGCTTTCCTTCAGGCGCATCAGGCTGGGCAGCTTGAGCTCGGGCGTGAGCACCCAGGCCGACCAACCGGCGTACTGGCGCTTCCACTGCGCGGCCAGGCCTTCGTAGAAGGCCGAGGCGTTGCCCTCCTCGAACTGTTCGCGGCTGCTCTCGCCCTGGCCGCTTCCCTTGGCCGCGATGCGTTCACCATAGGGCGGGTTCATGACGATGACACCGTTGGCGGCCGGCGCCGGGCGCTGCAATGCATCGGCCGTCTTGAATTGAATCGCATGCGCCACGCCGGCGCGCTCGGCATTGCGTTGGGCGAAGTCGGTCATGCGAAAGCTGACATCACCGGCGTGCACGGCCACGCGCGGCGCGTGGATGGCCGCGCGCGCTTGCGCCTTCAGGCGCTGCCAGTCCGGCAAGTGCGCCCGGAAAGGGGCCAACTTCTCAAACGCGAAGGCACGCTGCAGGCCGGGTGCCATGCCGCAGGCCATTTGCGCAGCCTCGATGGCGATGGTGCCGGCGCCACAGCAGGGGTCCAGCAGAGGGCCGTCTTCTTCACGGCCCTGCCACCCAGCGGCCGCCAGCATGGCCGCGGCCAGGGTTTCTTTCAGCGGGGCCTCGCCCTTCACATCCACACGGCCACCGCGCGCGTCGCGCCAACCGCGCTTGAACAGCGCCTCGCCACTGAGGTCCACATAGAGCATGAAGTCTTCGGGGCCCAGGTGCAGAACCAGCGGCAAGTGCGGGCGCTGCGTGTCCACACTGGGGCGCGCGCCGGCTTTTTCGCGCAGCACGTCGCACACCGCATCCTTGATGCGCAGGGTGGCGAAGTTCAGGCTCTTCAGGGGGCTGCGCCAGGCGCTGGTGTCCACGCGCAGGGTTTGATCGGGCGTGATCCAAGTGGGCCAGTCAACTTCACACGCGGCGCGGTAGAGGTCGTGTTCGTCGCGGTAGCCATTCCCACGCACAGGCCACAGCACGCGCTGGGCCAGGCGGCTGTGCAGGTTCAGGCGCATGGCCTCCACAGGGCCAGCGGTGACGCACACGCCGCCGCGGCGTTCATCAACGGGCGTGCCATCGGGCAGCAGGGCCCGGCATTCGGCTGCCAGCAGGGGCTCCACGCCTTGTGCGCAGGGCAGGTAGATCGGGGCGCTGAGGTCTAGGGGCATGGGGGTGGCGCAAGCGCCTGAGACGAATGCGTGAAAGTGGGGGGCAGCAGCTGGCTGGGCGCAGGGGCTTCAGATCGTCTTGCGCAGGCTGGCCGGCGCAATCTTGAGCGCCTCGCGGTACTTGGCCACGGTGCGCCGCGCCACCTGGATGCCCTGCTCGGCCAGCATGTCCGAAAGAAAGTTGTCCGACAGCGGCTTTTTGGGGTCTTCGGCAGCGATGAACTGTTTGATGAGGGCGCGCACGGCGGTGCTGGACGCATTACCGCCAGCTTCGGTGTTCAACGAGGAGCCGAAGAAGTATTTGAGTTCGTAGGTGCCGAACGGAGTGGCCATGTACTTGGCCGTGGTCACCCGCGAGATCGTGCTTTCGTGCAGGCTGAGTTCATCGGCGATTTCGCGCAGCACCAGTGGCTTCATCGCAATCTCGCCATGGGTGAAGAAGTTCTTCTGCCTCTCAGCAATGGCGGACGACACACGCAGGATAGTATCGAAGCGCTGCTGAATGTTCTTCATGAACCAGCGCGCTTCCTGCAGGTGGCTGGACAGCGGCGAAGCATTCTTGCCGCGGCCCTTGAGGGCACCGGCGTAAAGCTCGTTGATGCGCAACTTGGGCATCACATCGGGGTTGAGCACCACGCGAAAGCCGCGGCCGGCGCGCTGAATGATCACATCGGGAATCACGATGGCGCCCACATCAGAGGCGAAGGCACGGCCGGGCTTGGGGTCGCATTCGCGGATGAGCTGCTGCGCCCAACGCAGGTCTTGTTCATCGCAGCCGGTGGCGGCCATGAGCTTTTTGGTGTCGCGCTTGGCCAGCAGGTCCAGGTGCCGCTCCACGATCAACAACGCCAGCTCCTGCTCGGGGTTGGGCGTCATGGCGCGCAACTGCAGGGTGAGGCACTCGGGCAGGTTGCGCGCGCCCACGCCCACCGGGTCCAGGGCCTGCAGCCACTTGAGGGCGCAGTTCAGGCGCTCGAGCAGTTCTTCGAGCGCGGGGTTGTCTTCAACCGCGACTTCCGCTTCGGTCTGGGCGGTGTCATCGGCGCCCTCGCCCGCGGCTTCATCAGCGGATGCGGACAGGCCCAACAGCGCGCGCGCGATGTCGTCCAGCGCATCGACCAGCCAGCCGTCTTCATTGAGCGAATCGATGAGCACCTGCACCGCCGCGCGGTCGGGGGCCGACAACCGCATGCCGGCCAACTGGGATTGCAGGTGTTCGGCCAGGGTGATGAGGCCGCTGTCCTGGTCACTGGGGCTGTCTTCGTCGTCGCGGCTGACGCCACTGCCGCTGCCGGTGAGACTGGGCAGTTCGCGGATGCCGTCGAAGTCGTCGGATTCGGTGCCGTTTTCCCATTCGGACTGGGCCGTGGTGCCGAAGTCGGCATCGGCCAGCCCGCTGGGCTCGCCGGATTCCCACTCCGCGCTGGCTTCCGCGGTGGAGGCTGCGGGCACTTCGTCGCCCGTGGCCGAGCCTTCGCTTCGTTCGCGCAGGCGCTCGGGGGCCGCGGCTTCAGCGCGCGCAGAAGCATCCATCGAGGCCTCGAACGACGAGGGCGCGTCGTCCTCCAGTTCCAGGAAGGGGTTGGCCTCCAGCATCTGGCCCACCTCCTGCTGCAGCTCCAGCGTGGACAACTGCAGCAGCCGGATGGACTGCTGAAGCTGCGGCGTCAGCGCCAGGTGCTGCGACAGCCGGACTTGAAGCGAAGTCTTCATGGCCGCGCGCTCATGCCGGGTTCACAGCCGGAAGTGCTCACCCAGGTACACCTTGCGCACCTGGGGGTTGGCCACAATTTCGTCGGGTGTGCCTTCGGCCAGCACGCGGCCTTCACTGACGATGTAGGCGCGGTCGCAGATGCCCAAGGTTTCGCGCACATTGTGGTCGGTGATGAGCACGCCGATGCCGCGGCCTTTGAGGAAGCTGATGATGCGCTGGATCTCCAGCACCGCGATGGGGTCTACACCGGCAAAGGGCTCATCGAGCAGGATGAAGCGCGGTTGCGTGGCCAGGGCGCGGGCAATTTCCACCCGGCGCCGTTCGCCGCCTGACAAGGCCGGCGCGGCCACATGGCGGATGCGTTGGATGGACAAGTCGTCGAGCAGGCCGTTCAGACGCTGCTCGATGTCGGCCTCAGGCAGCGGTTTCCCATCGGGCCCGCGCTGCAGTTCCAGCACGGCACGGATGTTGTCCTCCACATTCAGGCGCCTGAAGATGGAGGCCTCCTGCGGCAGGTAGCTCAAGCCCAGGCGTGAACGCTGGTGGATCGGGCGGTCGTGCACCGCTTGCCCGTCGATGAGGATGGTGCCTGCGTCGGCGCGCACCAAGCCCACGACCATGTAGAAGGTGGTGGTTTTGCCCGCGCCGTTGGGGCCGAGGAGACCGACCACTTCCCCCGCGCACACGCGCAGATGCCCGCCGTCGACCACGGTGCGTGTGCCGTAGCGCTTGACCAGGCCACTGGCTTCCAGGCCCGCGCCTTCGGACGCGGGTGGCATCAGGCGCTCGGGGGCGTTCATCGGCGCGGAGGCGTCGCTGGAGCCGGGGCGGCCACAGGCGCAGTGGGCTGCGGGGGCGGGGTGAACACACCCCGCACGCGGCCCGGGGTGCCATCAGCGGCCGCTGGAGCCGATGGCGCCACGCTGAAGAACTCGCGTGCGCCATTCCATACGATGGTCTCGCCCTGCACCTCATCGGCCAGTTGGGTGCCCCGCAAGCGGCGCACCACGGCCTTGCCGCTCAAGCGGATAAGGGATTCGCGGCTGTCATATTCGATGAGGGCGGCACGGCCTTCGACAAACTCGTCCACGCCTTCGCGTTTTTCGCGGAACTGGGCGGGCTGCTCGGGCAGGCCACGGGCCTGAGCGATGCGGTGACCATCGCCGACATCGGACACTTCCACCCGGTCAGCAAGGATGCGCAGGCTGCCTTGGCTGAGCACCACCCGCCCATTGAACACCACCACCCGGCGCACGAGGTCGACCGTGCTGCTTTGGTCGGCTTCGATGGAAAGGGGCTGCTGGCGGTCGGCCTTTTCGGCCTGTGCCCACCCGGGCCACGCCACACACAGGGCAGCCGCCGCAGTGAGCGCGGTGGCAGGCAGGCTGGGGAGGATGCGGGACAGGCGGCGTTGGATCATGCGCAGGAGATATCGGCCGAAGGCACGAAACTTGCTGCGATTGATTCTAGCGGCGTGGCGGCGAGGGTGCAGACATTTTGGCCTTCACCGGCCCCTTCAGTTGCAAGACAGCACCAACCTGCTCATATTCAAAGCCCGCCGCGGCCTGCAGGGACAGGTCGCCCTGTAGCCACTGCACGGGCTCGGCGGTCCACGCGCGCCCGGCCTGAACATCCAAGTCCAGCACCTGGGTGCGGGCCTCGAAGGCGGGTTGCGAGGCAGTGGCTTCACGGCTGAGGCGCACATCCCCTTCCAGGCGAACCCGTTGTCCTTCCTGGGTGAGTACGGCCCGGTCGGCTTGGGCTCGCAGGGCACCTTCAGGGTGATCGGCCAACAGCCAGGCCGAATCGAGTTCCATCCGGTCGCCCACCGGGTAGTGGCGCAGTTCGCGGGCACGCACCCGCGCCATCAGGCTGCCGTCGCCCCGGTAGCGCACGAGTTCCACCTCCCCCAGGATGTAATCGGGCGCTTGGGGAGAAGGCTCGGCCGTGCGGGTGGTGGCGGGCGCCGGCGTGATGCGCACCAGCCACCAGGTGGCCGCGGCCAACAGCAGCATCAGCAGCAGGGGCAGATAAGTGGACAGCGCATCCCGCAGGCGAATGGACCAGTGCTCGGCCACAGAGCCCGCGCGCAGCGCCGGGGCAGACACGACCGTGCTGCCGGCTGGAGAAGGCGTGGCCGGGCTGCCCACGGCTCAGCGGGCATCCAGCGTGGTGAGGTGCCCATTGAGCAGGGCGCCGTAGCGGCCCTTGGCCATCAGCAGCAGGTCACAGCATTCACGCGCCGCGCCGGCTCCGGCGCTGGCCTGCGTCACATGGTGGGCGATGGCGCGCACTTCGGCGTGGGCGCCGGGCGGCACGCAGGCAAAGGCCACCCGGGTGAGCAGGGGCAGGTCGGGCCAGTCGTCGCCCATGGCCGCCGCATCGCCCCAATTCAGGCCCAACTGTTGCAGCACCCGCTGGGCCACCGCCTGCTTGTCTGACACGCCGTAGTGCGCATGGGCCAAGCCCAAATCCGCTACGCGGCGCCGCACGGCAGGGGAATCGCGCCCCGTGATGACCACCGGCGTGATGCCGCCTTGCGGGAGCAATTTCAGGCCGTGACCGTCCAAGGCATGGAAGGCCTTGACGGATTCCCCTTCGGCACCAATCCACAGGCGGCCGTCGGTGAGCACGCCGTCCACATCGAAGAAACAGACCTTTAGGCCGATCTCGCCGCCGTCGGCCGAACCTTGGGCAGCCAGCAGCGTTTCGGCAGGGAAACGCAGGGCCGGGCTGAGGTGTCGGTTGCGGTCCATCAGATGACCTTGGCCTGCATCAGGTCGTTGGTGTTGAGCGCACCGACGATGCGCGCATCGGCATCCACCACCAGCACACTGGTGATGCGGTGGGCTTCCATGAGGTCGGCGGCCTCCACCGCCAGCGCGTCGTCGCGCACCTGGCGGGGGTTGGGGCGCATCACATCGGCCGCCGAGAGCGCCAGCAATTCCCGACCCTGATGACCGGCTTCGATGAGGCGGCGCAGGTCACCATCGGTGAAGATGCCCAAGGCGCGCCCGTGCCCATCGGCCACCACGGCAAAGCCCAGGCCCTTGTTGCTCATGGTGCGCAGCAGGTCGCTGAAGGTGGTGTCGGCCTTCACCAGGGGCAATGAATCGCCCTGGCGCATGAGGTCGCGCACATGCATCAGCAGCTTGCGGCCCAGAGACCCGCCGGGGTGAGAACGCGCGAAGTCTTCGGGCCTGAAGCCGCGGGCGTCCAGCAAGGCCACGGCCAGCGCGTCGCCCAAGGCCATCTGCACCGTGGTGCTGGCCGTGGGCGCCAAGTTCAAGGGGCAGGCTTCCTGTTCGACCGCACAACTGAGCACTTCGTCGGCATGCTGGGCCAGGGTGGAATCGGCGCGGCCGGTGATGGCCAGCAGCGGCACCATCAGGCGCTTGAGCACCGGCAGGATGACGTTGAGCTCGTCGCTTTCGCCGGAATTGCTGATGGCCAGCACCACATCCTGTGGGGTGACCATGCCCAGGTCCCCGTGGCTGGCTTCGGCCGGGTGCACGAACATCGACGGCGTGCCGGTGGAGGCCAGGGTGGCGGCAATCTTGCGCCCCACATGGCCACTTTTGCCCATGCCCATGACCACCACACGGCCGCGGCAGTGCAAGACCAGCTGCACCGCGCGGGCGAAGGACTCGCCCAGCAAGACCTTGACGCCCAGCAGCGCCTGGGCCTCGATGTCCAAGGTGCGGCGGGCCAGTTCGAGGGCGCGTTCAGAGTTCATGGTGTGGTGTTTGGGCAGGCTGCGCCCCACATGCCCTTGGCTCACCGGGGCGGGCGCGGCTACGGCCATACTAGTGCATGACGCCGTTCAAGGAATTTTAGGCACTTGGCCACCTCACTGGATCTTGCCCTGCTGTACCTGCTGGCCGCCGTGGTTGGGGTGGTGGGCTTTCGGCTGCTCAAACTGCCGCCGATGTTGGGCTATCTGTCGGTGGGGGTGTTGATCGGCCCCCATGCGCTGGGCCTGGCGGCCGACTCGGCCAGCATCAAGTACCTGGCTGAATTCGGCGTGGTGTTCCTGATGTTCGTGATCGGGCTGGAATTCAACCTGCCCAAGCTGCGCAGCATGCGCACGCTGGTGTTCGGGCTGGGGCTTTCGCAGGTGATGCTGACGATCGCGGGGGCATTGGCCGGCAATGTGCTGTTGGCGTGGCTGTTCGTCACCTTTGGTGAAGGCTGGGACCTGGACTGGCGCGGCGCGGTGGTGCTGGGCGGCGCCATGGCCATGAGCAGCACGGCCATCGTGGTCAAGCTGATGGCCGAGCGGCTGGAAATGGAGTCCGAGCACGGCAAGCGCGTGATGGGCGTGCTGTTGTTCCAGGACTTGGCGGTGGTGCCCCTGCTGGTGCTGATACCGGCCATGGGTGCAGGCTCCAGTGCCAACGGGCTGATGGTGTCGATGGGCCTGGCTCTGCTGAAGGCCGCGGTGGTGTTGGCCCTGCTGCTGGCCGGTGGGCAGAAGGTGATGCGCTGGTGGCTGACCCTGGTGGCGCGGCGCAAGAGCGAAGAGCTGTTCGTTCTGAACCTGCTGCTGGTGACGCTGGGACTGGCCTGGTTGACCGAGCACGCGGGGCTGTCGCTGGCGCTGGGCGCCTTCCTGGCCGGCATGCTGATTGCCGAGACCGAATACAAGCACCAGGTGGAGACCGACATCCGGCCCTTCCACGATGTGCTGCTGGGCCTTTTCTTCATCACCATCGGCATGAAGCTCGATTGGCGGCCCATCTTGGAGCAGTGGGGCCTGGTGTTGCTGTTGACGCTGGGGCCGGTGGTGGCCAAGGCGGTGCTGGTGACGGCGCTGGCGCGGGTGTTTCGCGCGCCCACCGGTGTGGCGCTGCGCACGGGGCTTTATTTGGCGCAAGCCGGCGAATTCGGCTTCGTGCTGCTGACGCTGGGGGCCGAACAACAGTTGATCGACCCGCAGTGGGTGAGCCCGGTACTGGCCTCGATGGTGTTGTCGATGCTGGCAACGCCCTTCCTGATTCTGTACAGCAACGCCATCGTGGCGCGGCTGGTGGCCAGCGACTGGCTGATGCAGTCGGTTCAGCTGACATCCATCGCGAAGAAGAGCATGCGCACCGAGGCGCACATCATCATTGCCGGTTATGGGCGCAGCGGGCAGAACCTGGCGCGCATTCTGGAGCGCGAAACCATTCCGTACATGGCCCTGGACCTGGACCCCGACCGCGTGCGGCAGGCCGCGGCGGCCGGACAAAGCGTGGTGTTCGGGGATGCCGCGCGACTGCAAAGCCTGATGGCCGCGGGCCTGGCGCGGGCCAGCGCGGTGGTGGTGAGCTACCACGACACTCCTTCGGCCATGAAGATTTTGCAGCTGGTGCGCGAACACGCGCCCAAGGTGCCCGTGCTGGTGCGCACGATAGACGACACCGATTTGGAAAAGCTGCGCGCCGCGGGGGCCACCGAGGTGGTGCCCGAAGCCATCGAGGGATCGCTGATGCTGGCTTCCCACGCCCTGGCCCTGGTGGGGGTGCCCATGCGGCGGGTGATCCGCATGACGCGCGATGCGCGCGATGCGCGCTATGGGCTGTTGCGCGGCTACTTCCATGGGGCCGATGACGACACGGTGGAGGAGTTGCACCAGGCACGGCTGCTGACGGTGGGCCTGCCGCCCGCTTCCGCCGTGATCGGACAGCGGTTGGGCGACCTGGCCTTGCACGCCATGGGGGTGGAAGTGGTGTCGGTGCGGCACGGTGGGGGGTCGGTGCAACGCCCGGACGACGCACTGGTGCTGCAGGCCGACGACACGCTGGTGCTGTCGGGCGTGCCGGAGGCCCTGGCGCTGGCCGAAGCGAAATTGCTAAAGGGTTAACCCCGGCACGCCGCCAAGCAACGCACCCATAGGGGCCGGTTTGTTGGGCGCAACCAACAAATTTCCATCCGAAGTGCCACTCCTTAGGTGTGGTCCATGTCAATGTTGTGAATACTCAATCCATTGTTCACAGCATCAACGGACACCGCGTGAAAACTCTACGATTGACCGCCATTGCCACGGCCTCTGCCGTGGTTTGTTCCTTCGCAGCCGCCCAAACCGCTCCCTCGACGGAGAAGGTAGAGGTGACGGGTTCGCTGATCAAGCGCACCGACCGCGAGACGCCTTCCGTGGTGGAAGTGATCACCAAGGAAGACATCCGGTCCTCGGGCTACGCGACGGTGGAGGAATTCCTCAAGTCCAAGTCCTATGTGGACAACTCGTCGATCCAGGACGGCTTTGGCACCGGTTTCGTCAGCGGCATCTCCACCTATTCGCTGCGCGGCTTCGGCTCGCAAGGCACCCTGGTGCTGATCAACGGACGGCGCATTGCGCCAGTGGCAGCGGTGGACATCAACTTTGGCCGCGGTTCGCTGATCAGCGTGAATTCGCTGCCGCAGGGGGCCATTGACCGAATTGAGGTTCTCAAGGACGGCGCCTCGGCCCTGTACGGTTCAGACGCCATGGCCGGCGTGGTGAACTATGTGCTCAAGCGCGAATACCAGGGCCTGGAGGCCTCCACCACCTACAGTGCCAACGACAAGCGCGTGGGCCCGACCAAGTCGGCCAATGTGACCTTTGGCTTTGGCGGCCTGGATTCCAAGGGGTTCAACATCTTCGGTGGCCTCGAAGTGGCCAGCCGCGGCAATGTGTACCTGTCGGCACTGACCGCCCGCGGCCGCTTCAAGGACTTCCAGAGCTACCTGACCACCTCGGCCGGCAGCCTGGAGCGCTTCTCGCCGAGCTCGGTCAATTCGCTCTATGGCAACTACTACGCCCTGCCAACCGCCTACCCAGCCACCCGCACCCTGCCCAACGGTGAAGTGGTTTCCGGCAGCAGCTCTTCAGGCCCGCTGTTCCTGGGCGCGCTGTCGGGTTGCCCGACCGACCGCACGGTGGGCCAGGGCGTGCCCAACCGGCTGCCCGGCTTCCTGACCACCACGCCCTCCATGCCCAACGGCATGTGCCGCTACACCACGGACAACGACCTCGAATACATCGCTGGACAAGACCGCCTGAACGGCTCCCTGCGCGGCACCATGGCCCTGGGCAAAGACTGGACTGCCTACGCCGATGTGATGCTGTCCAAGACCAAAACGGTTGAGAACTTCTCGCCCTACGCCCTGACCGCCACCGTGTTCACCGCTGGAACGGCCGGCCGCGCCGTGACCTGGCCGCTGATCAATGGCACCTTCCTGGCCCAAAGCGCCATCGTGCTGCCGGCCACGCACCCGGACAACCCGACGCGCGGCACGGCCAACGCCCAGGCCGTGCAACTGCTGTATCGCTTCGAGGACATCCCGCAGCAGGCCATCTCCGACCTCCAATCCACGCGCTTTACCGCTGGGGCCATCGGTACCTGGGGCGCGTGGGACATTGACGCCGCCTTGGTGTACAGCAAGATGGAAAACAGCTCCATCCGCACCAACCGGATGCTGTCTTCTGGCCTGACGGCAGCCATCGGCCCCAATGGCAGCGCTTACCGCTTCGGCAAGATCAACACGCCCGAAGCCATCTCCACCCTGGTGGCTGATGCGACTGTGAAGGGCTCGTCGTCGATCCTGTCGACCGATGTCCGCGCCTCTCGCGACCTGTTCAAGATGGCCGGTGGCAACGCAGCCGTGGCCGTGGGTGCCGAGTTCCGCCGCGAAGAGCTGTCTTCCATACCGGACGACAACTACCAGAAGGGCAACTACATCGGACTGGTGGCCAACGGTACATCAGGCTCGCGCGACTCCAAGGCTGCGTTCGCCGAGTTCCGCTTGCCGGTGATGAAGAACCTGGAAGGCCAACTGGCTGCGCGCACCGAGTCGTATTCCGACTTCGGCAGCGCCACCACCGGCAAGGCCGGCTTCAAGTGGGACCCGATCAAGTCCACGCTGTCGATCCGCGGCACCCTGGCCTCGGGCTTCCGGGCACCTTCGATTTCGCAGATCAGCAACTCCTACCTGGTGTCCTTCCACAACAACCAGGAACAGCGCGTCTTTGACCCGATCCGCTGCAACTCCAGCAACCCGGCCAACCCGGTGAGCCTGGCCGGCACGACCTCGCCGTTTGCGGCACGCGACTGCAACGTGCTGGGCTTCTCAGCCGTGGGCGCAGGCCAAAACGCGGGCAACCTGCCCACGGTCATCAGCGCCAATCCGAACCTCAAGCCCGAGACCTCGCGCTCGGCCACCTTCGGCTTCATCCTGTCGCCCACCAAGAGCGTGGACCTGTCGATGGACTACTGGCAGTTCGAACGCAACAATGAGATCCGGGTGCAGCGCGGCCTGGACATCATGAATGCGTACATCGCCAACCAGTCGGCCAACGCATCCTTGATTCTGCGTGACCCCAACCAGTCCACCTGGCTGCCGGGCGTGGCCAACAGCGGCCCGATCCTGGCTCTGGTGCGGCAGTACGGCAATTTCAACTTCACGGCCACCAACGGCGTGGACTACGACCTGAGCTGGCGTCTGCTGGAAGAAGGCACCAACCGGGTGACGGCCACCTTCGCCGGTACACGCACCTTCAAATACGACCAACAGGTGCTGTCGGGTACCGAACCCAGCCGCCTGGTGAACACCGCCATCGTGCAGGAAGCGCCCAAGAACCGCTACAACATGCGGGTGGAGTGGAGGGGTGAGAAGTGGACCAGCTGGGGCCGGGTGAACCACATCGACTCGATGCGGGTGAGCTCGACCTCGTTGTGCGAGACCTCCACCTCCACCGTGTACGTACCGCTTCGCGCAGAAGGCCTGTGCCTGTTGGGTGCCGAGCGCACCTTCGACCTGGGGATGAGCTACCGCGGCATCAAGAGCCTGGTGCTGGCCGGCAGCGTGCTGAATGTGGGCAATTCGTACAGCCGCTCGGTGGGCATCCCCAACATCTTCACTTACTGGGACCTGGGCACGCCGGGCATGTTGGGCCGTCGCTTCTCGCTGACCGCGAGCTACGACTTCAAGTAAGCCCGCATCACGCCATGGGCTGCGGCCCGTGGTGACTTGATCGCCTTGCACGGGCGCACACCCCACAGGTTGTGCGCCCGATTCATTTCAGCGCAGGTAAACCTCCACCACGCCCTTGAGCTTGATGAGCAGGGGCCGCCCATGGCGGTCAACGGTCTTGCCGGAGGGCACCTTCACCCAGCCTTCACTGATGCAGTATTCCTCGACATCGAAGCGCTCCTTGCCGTTGAGGCGGATGCCGATGTCGTGCTGCATCAGTTCGCGCACATGGTGCGGGCTGCGGGGGTCGGTGGACAGGCGGTCGGGCAGGGTGGGGGTGGGTTCGCTCATGGTGGGATTGTCGCGCTGAGTTCGGCGCACCTCGGCGAAACAGTCTGACTACAAACCAAAGGGCTGTTCGAACCCCAGGACCAGCCCCACCTGCTGTAGATTCGGTGCCCAGCACCGAAACCCCGATCGACCGGCTGTAGGCCGGCGGTCTCAACACACGCCGCCCACAGGCGGTTGCCCATCCCATGAAACTGCTGCGCCATGGCCCCATCGGGCAAGAAAAACCCGGCCTGCTCGACGCCCAAGGCCAAGTGCGGGATCTCTCCAGTCTGATTCCCGACCTCACGCCACAACAGTTGGCACCGGCTGCGCTGACCGCACTGCAGCAGCAGGTGGCCGCACAGGGCTCCTCATTGCCGGTGGTGGCGCCGGGCACGCGCCTGGGCGTGCCCATCGCCGGCGTCCGCCAGTTTCTGGGCGTGGGCCTGAACTACCGCCAACACGCCATCGAGGCGGGCATGGCCATCCCCACCGAGCCCATCGTGTTTTCCAAGAGCATCACCGCCTTGGCAGGCCCGGATGACGATTTGCCGCTGCCTCCCGGCTCGGTCGCGCTGGACTATGAAGTGGAACTGGGCATCGTCATCGGCAGCACCACTCGGCGTGTGACGCAGGCCCAAGCCCTGGCGCATGTGGCCGGCTATGTGCTGGCCAACGATGTGAGCGAACGGGATTGGCAGCTGCACCGCGGCGGGCAGTGGCTCAAGGGCAAGTGCCACGACGGCTTCGGCCCCATCGGCCCCTGGCTGGTGACCACCGATGAAGTGCCTGATCCTCAACAAGTGGGTCTGAAGTTGAGCGTCAACGGTGAAGCGCGCCAGGACAGCAGCACCGGCGACATGATCTTCGGCGTGGCCGAAATCGTGAGCTACCTCAGCCAGTTCATGACGCTGTTGCCTGGCGATGTGATCGTCACCGGCACACCGCAGGGCGTGGGCATGGGCTTCAAGCCGCCGAAGTACCTGCAGCACGGAGATGTGGTCGAGTTGTCGAGCCCTCAGTTGGGGCGGCAGCGGCAGCGTGTGGTGGCGTTGGGCTGAAGTGATCAGCTTCATCGAGCGGCGCGGCCTGCTGGCCTGAGCCGCGCTTCGTGGCGGCGTCAGGCCTGGCCTTTGGAACGCCCCAGCGGCAACCCATTAGGGTTTTCCGAAACCCCCAAGGGTAGGCGCTGGCCTAGAGTGGAGCCGGTCAACACCCGGTTGGAGTACCCATGAGCCGCGTTCCTGTTCGCAAGCCCTCCCCCACACCGCTGGCTTGGGCCGCAGCCGTGTGGTGGGGCACTTTTGCCGCCGCCACCGCACATGCCGCGGACATCAAAGATGTGCCCTGCCGCACCACGGCCGAGTGCCTTGCAGAAAACGCACGGGTGCGGGGCGAGGTGTTCAAGAACGACACCAGCAAGACAGCCGAACTGCAGGATGTCTTCTACTGGACCAACCGCATCAACATGGCCTCCACCGTGATGCTGCACGAGCGCGGCCTGTTGGACAAGGCCAATGCAGCCCGCATCGCCGAAGGCATCGAACATGCGGTGGCACAGGCCGGCAAACCGGGCGGCAAGCGCCCGACCGACTACCTGCAGATCGAGAACATCATCGCGGAAAAGGCAGGCCCTGAGGCCACCTTCATCCACGCCGGGCGCAGCCGGCAGGACATCTTGGCCACCGTGCGCGTGTCGCGCCTTCGCACCGCCATGATGGATGTGGCCGACCGGCTGCTGTTGCTTCGCAAGACGGTGCTGGACATCGCCGAGCAGCACAAGGACACCATGGTGCCCGCCTATACCAACGGCGTGCAGGCCCAGCCGATCACCTACGGCCACTACCTGCTGGCCTTTGCCGATTCCTTCGCGCGCGATTCCGCTCGCATCCGCGACCTCTATGCGCGCCTGAATCTCAGCCCCATGGGCACAGCGGTGTTGGCCAATTCGGCCTGGCCCCTGGACCGCCCGCGCTTGGCGCAGCTGCTGGGTTTTGACGGCATGGTGGTGAACTCAATGGATGCCGGGCAGATCATCACTTTTGATGTGCCCTTGGAGGCCAGCGCCATCGTCAGCAACACCGCCATCCGCATCGGCGCGCTGCTCGAAGATGTGCACACGCAGTACCACCAAAGCCGCCCCTGGTTGCTGCTGGAATCGGGCTCCACCTACACCAGCAGCGCCATGCCGCAGAAGCAAAACCCCGGCGTGGTCATGAACGCGCGTGCCAAGGCCTCGGATGTGGTGGCCGCCTCACACTGGATGTCGCTGCGCGCGCACAACGTGAACCCCGGGATGACCGAGTACAAGGATTCGTGGACCCAGACGCGCAACTTCCTCTACACGGTGGAATTGCTGGAGCAGACCGTTCGGGTGCTGAAGTCTTTGCGGTTGAACCCTGAGCGGGCCCTTGAGGAACTGCGCGGCGACTGGACCACCTCGTCGGAGTTGGCCGACACGCTGCAGCGCATCAGCGGCATCCCTTTCCGCGCCGGTCATGCCTTCGCCACGGCCGTGGTGAACAAGGCCCGTGAAAAGGGCTGGCGCCCCGACCAGTTCCCCTACGAAGAGGCCGTGCCCCTGTATGCCGCGGCAGCAGCGCGCTACGGCATCCAGCCGGCCACCCTGCCCTTGACGGCCGCGCAGTTCAAGCAGTCGCTGTCGCACGAGGAAATGGTGCGCACCCGCGTGGGCGTGGGCGGGCCGCAACCGGCTGAAGTGGCCCGCATGCTGCAACTGGGGCGTCAAAGCCTGAAGCAGGACGAGGAATGGCTCAGGCAGCGCCTGGGCGCGCTGGCGCAGGCCGAGGCCTTGCTCAACGCACGTTTTGGTGCTTTGACAGGAAAATAGGCGCAGCAGCCCGGTGCGCTGCGCCGATCACTTCCCGATGCAAAAGCTCGAGAAGATCACGCCCAGGAGGTCGTCCGCGCTCAACTGCCCGGTGATCTCCCCCAGCGCCTGATGGGCCACGCGCAGTTCTTCGGCCAGCAGGTCCAGTGCCGGGGCGGCGCACTGCAGTTGGGCCTGCGCCTGCGCCAGGTGCGCCGCACAACGCTGCAGGGCCTGCAGGTGGCGAGTGCGCGCAATGGCCACGCCTTCGGGCAGGGCCTGCCAACCCGCGCGGGCCAACAGGGCGGCCCGCAAGGCATCCAGCCCCGCGCCGGTTCGGGCTGAAACCTGCAAGGCTTCGGGCAGGCTGTCGTTCAACGCGCCCACCGCATCCACCTTGTTGTGGACCGCCACCACGCGGGCCGGGTCCACCCCATGCTGGCGAAGCTGGGCTTCAATCAGGCGGTCGGCCGCCGCGTAGTCGGCGCGTGCCCTGCGCGAAAGGTCGCTCAAAAAAAGCACGGCATCGGCACCGCGAATGGCCTCCCAGCTGCGCTCGATGCCGATGCGCTCCACTTCGTCACTGGCCTCCTGCGCGTCGCGCAGGCCGGCCGTATCCACCACATGCAGCGGCACCCCTTCAATCTGCAGGGCCTGCTCAATGCGGTCGCGCGTGGTGCCCGCAATCGGCGTGACGATGGCCACCTCCTGCCCTGCCAGTGCGTTGAGAAGCGAGCTCTTGCCCACATTGGGCTGGCCCGCAATCACCACCCGCAGCCCCTCGCGCAGCAACACGCCCTGGCGCGTTTGCGCCAGCACGGCGGCCAGTGCTTCCTCGATGCCATCGAGCTGCCCCTGCGCATCGGCTTTCTGCAGAAAGTCGATTTCTTCTTCGGGGAAATCCAGCGTGGCCTCCACCAGCATGCGCAGGTGCAGCAGGCGCTGCGCCAGGGCGTCGATGCGCTGGGAAAACTCGCCCTGCAAGGAACGCGCAGCCGAGCGAGCCGCGGCTTCGGTGCCCGCATCGATCAGGTCGGCCACCGCCTCGGCCTGCGCCAAATCGAGCTTGTCGTTCAGGAATGCACGCCGTGTGAATTCACCCGGTTCGGCCAAACGAAGGCCGGGCAACAAAGCCTCGCGGCCGTGAACTGGTGTGGCCTGCGATGAGGCCGCCGCCTCCAGGCAGCGCTGCACCAACATCTGCAGCACCACAGGCCCGCCGTGCGCCTGCAGTTCGAGCACATCTTCACCGGTGTAGGAGTGCGGGGCTTCGAAGAACAGGGCCAGGCCCTGGTCGATGGGGTGGCCCTGAGCGTCCAGGAACGGCGTGTAGGTGGCGTGGCGCGGCTTGAGCCACTGCCCGCACAGCGCCTGCGCCAGCGGCTTCAAGCCCGCGCCCGACACCCGCACGATGCCCACCGCGCCACGCCCCGGCGCGGTGGCCACCGCCACGATGGGGTCCTGGTCGCGGGGCAGCACGGCGGTTCAGGCCCCTATTTGCCCAGCACGCCCAACTGCTTGTTGATCATCCATTGCTGCGCAATCGACAGGATGTTGTTCGTCAGCCAGTACAGCACCAGGCCGGCCGGGAAGAAGAAGAACATGAAGGAAAACGCGATGGGCATGATCCACATCATCTTGGCCTGCACCGGGTCCGGCGGCGTGGGGTTCAGCCAGGTCTGCAGCAGCGAAGAGGCCGTCATCAACAGGGGCAGGATGAAGTAGGGGTCCTTGGCCGAGAGGTCGGTGATCCAGCCCACCCACGGTGCGTTGCGCATTTCCACGCTGGACAACAGCACCCAGTACAAGGCGATGAAGAACGGCATCTGGGCCAGGATGGGCAGGCAGCCCCCCAGTGGGTTCACCTTTTCTTCCTTGTAGATGCGCATCATTTCCTGCTGCATCTGCTGCGGCTTGTCCTTCAGGCGCTCGCGCAATTCCATGATGCGCGGGTTGATGGCCTTCATCTTGCCCATGCTGCGGTAGGCACTGGCGTTGAGCCAGTAAAACGCCGCCTTGAGCAGGAACACCAGCGCCACGATGGCCCAACCCCAGTTGCCGATGACGCTGTAGAGCTGGTCCAACAGCCAGAACAGCGGCTTGGCCAACACGGTGAACCAACCGTAGTCCTTCACCAGTTCCAGGCCCGGGGCCAGTTCCGCGAGCTTCTTTTCTTCCTGGGGGCCGGCAAACAGCCGCGCCTCGTGCGCCACGCTCGCACCCGGGGCCACGCTGCCCAGGGGCATCACGGCGGCAATCGAATACAGGTTGTCGCCCACCTTGGCGGTGCGGTATTCGCGCGGCTGCTTGTCGGCCAGGATCCAGGCCGATGCGAAATAGTGCTGCACCATGGACACCCAGCCGTTGTCGGCCGTCTTTTCATGGTCGGCCTTGTGCTTCTCGATGTCCTTGAAGTCCAGCTTCTGGAATTTCTTGGCATCGGTGTACAGGGCCGGGCCGGTGAAGGTGAAATAGAAGGCCGACTCACCCGGGGGCGGGTTGCCGTCGCGCACCAGCTGCAGGTAAAGCTGCGGCTCCACCGCAGCAGCGGTGTCATTGGCCACTTCGTGCTTCACGCCGATGGTGTAGTCGCCCCGCTTGAGCGTGTAGGTCTTGGTGAGCTTCACGCCACCGGCGCCTTGCGGCGTTTCAAACCGAACCTGCAGTTCGGTCTGGCCGTCCTTGAGCACAGTGTCGCTGCTGATCAGTTGCAGGGTGCTCAAGTGGTTGGGCAAGGCAACGCCCGCCTGGTTGGTGATCAGCCCTGTCTGCGCCAAGTACACCCGCTGCGCCGACTGGTCGAACAACAACACATTGCGCGTGGTGTCTTCGGGGTCACGGTGCTGCAGCAGTTCGAGCTTCTGCAGTTCACCGCCGCGCGTGCTGAAGGTGGCCTTGACCACATCGGTGCTGACCGTGAAGGTGGACGCCGCTGCGACCTGGCCGGCGACTGAGCCAGCAGAAGGCACAGCGGCCGCAGGGCCTACCCCACCACCCGCTGCGGGCAGGGCAGCCGCCGGCGCCGGCACAGCGGCGTTGGTGGCCGCCCCCGAACCCGGCACCGCTGCAGGGGCTGGCCCTGCGGCCACCGGCGCGGCCGTCTTGGCCGGGCTGAGCGAAAACATGGAAGGCTGGCCGTTGTGCTTTTGCCAGGCGTCCCACAGCAACACCAGGGACATCGTGAAGATCACCCACAGCAGGGTGCGGCGCATGTCGGTCATGGTTGGGGTCCGTTTTGGGGAGCGTTTTGGGGAGCGTTTTGGGGAGCGTTTTCGGGAGCGTTAACCGAAGCAGCGGAAGCAGTCGTGCCGGGCACCGGGTCCAGACCACCCTGGCACCAAGGGTGGCAGCGCAGCACACGCCACCCCGCCAAACCCGTACCGCGCCACGCACCATGGTGTTCAAGCGCCTGCAGCGCATACACCGAACAGGTGGGCGTGAACCGGCATTGTGTGCCAAGCCACGGGCTGAGCAGCAGGCGATAGGCCTTGATGGGCCAGGACAATAGACGGGCCACTGGACTCATGCAGGGCTCATGTGTGACTCACGTGGGGCTCACTGCTGGCCCACCCGCTCGTACAGGCGCTTCACTGCTTGCCCCACCAGGTGCTGCAGTTCTTCGCGCGCTGCACGGCGCAAGGGCGCAGAGGCGGCGCTGGGGTACAGGCTGCGGTCAAAACCCTGGCGCAAGCGCAACACCCACACACCAGGCGGCAAACCCGCGGGCTCGCCTTGTTGGTCAGCCAGGGCTTGGCGCATCTGCCGGCGGATCAGGTTGCGGGTTACGGCCCGACGGGCATGGCGCTTGGGCACCACAAAGCCTGCCCAAGCGGGTTTGCCATGTTCATCCACCGGGTTGTCCACCGGGTTTTCAAGAGACTTATCCACAGGCCCACTGAGGTTGGCCGGGGCAGCTGAGGATAAGCCTTCGGTTTTACCCACCCAGCGCCGCTGAACAATACCCCCCGTGAGGTGGTGCACCGCGAAGTGTGGGGTCTTGGCCAGCCAAGGCTGCGCCAACGCCCGCTTGAAGTCTTCAGCGTTCGTGATGACCAGCACGGGCGAGGGCGAAGCCAGAAGAAAAGGGGCGCTGACCGGCATCACCGGGCGCCCCAGTCGACAGTTTGCGCTGGAAGGTTCGGCGTTGCAGGCCGAATGGCTTAAGCGGCCAGACGCTTGCGGCCCTTGGCGCGGCGCGCACGGATGACGGCACGGCCGCCGCGGGTCTTCATGCGAACCAGGAAGCCGTGCGTGCGGGCGCGGCGCGTCTTGGAAGGTTGATAGGTGCGCTTCATAGTAGAGGCCTGAAATCGGGAAAACCCGCTATTAGAACACCGCCGCGGGCAGTGGTCAAACCTGCCGTTTCAAGACACCCCGTGGCATGCCCCGTTTTGTGGGGGATGTCAAGCGCCGAACACAGGCCCTGAATCTGTGGATAACCCTGCTTTCAAGGCGCCATAAGGCTCTAGAATGCGATCGCTCGACAACCTGTTATCCACAATGACACCCGACTTCTGGTCCCGTTGTTGCGAGCGTCTGGCCGCGGAAATTCCTGAGCAGCAGTTCAATACTTGGATCCGCCCCCTGGCTGCCCCGCAGCTCTCCGATACGGCCGCAAACCCCGGCACCGCTCTGGTGGCCCGGATGGAAGTTCCCAACCGCTTCAAGCTGGACTGGATTCGTTCGCAATACGGCCGCTTGCTGGATGCCGTGATGAGCGATGCGGCGGCCCAGCCGGTTCGGCTTGAACTGGTGCTGGCCCCCCAACGCAATGCCGGCCCGGCCGCCGGCTCCGGTATGCCGTCGCGCGAACCGGTGTCCGTGGGCCGTGTGCTTCGCCACAGCCTGCTGCCAGCCGGGGCCGGGGCCGACGACAGCGACGATGATGAACCCGGCGGATCTGCACCCCCGGCCACCGATGCCGGCCCAGGCGGTACCCGGCGGCCCACTGCACACGCCCATGCCGCGGTGTCGCCCAGCTCACCCGGGCCGTCGTACAACGGCTTCGCATCTGGCGCTGCCAACCCACACGCCATTGGCGCCAACCGGCTGAACCCGGCCCTCACTTTCGACACTCTGGTGGCTGGCCGTGCCAACCAGATGGCCCGCACGGCCGCCTTGCATGTGGCCGGCGCTCCTGGCCACATGTACAACCCACTGTTCATCTACGGCGGTGTGGGCCTGGGCAAAACCCATCTGATCCATGCCGTGGGCAATTCCCTGCTCAAAGACAAGCCCCACGCACGCATCCTGTACTTGCATGCCGAACAGTTCATCTCCGATGTGGTGAAGAACTACCAGCGCAAGACCTTCGACGAACTCAAGGCCAAGTACCACCAGCTCGACCTGCTGCTGATCGATGACGTGCAGTTCTTCGCCGGCAAGGAACGCACGCAGGAAGAGTTCTTCAACGCCTTTGAAGCCCTGCTGGCCAAGAAGGCCCACATCATCATGACCAGCGACACCTATCCCAAGGGTCTGGTCGACATGGACGAGCGCCTCACCAGCCGCTTCGACAGCGGCCTGACGGTGGCCATCGAACCACCGGAGCTGGAAATGCGGGTGGCCATCCTGATCCGCAAAGCCGAGAGCGAAGGCACGCCCTTGCCCGAGGATGTGGCCTTCTTCGTGGCCAAGAATGTGCGGGCCAATGTGCGCGAGCTCGAAGGCGCCCTGCGCAAGGTGCTGGCCTATGCGCGTTTCACCCACAAGGACATCACGATCAACCTGGCCCGCGAGGCCTTGAAAGATCTGCTGAGCCTGCAGAACCGCCAGATCTCCATCGAAAACATCCAGAAGACGGTGGCCGACTTCTACAAGATCAAAGTGGCCGACATGTATTCCAAGAAGCGGCCGAACTCCATCGCCCGCCCGCGCCAGATTGCGATGTACCTGGCCAAGGAAATGACGCAGAAAAGCCTGCCCGAAATTGGCGACAGCTTCGGCGGGCGCGACCACACCACGGTGCTGCACGCCGTGCGCAAGATTGGCGGGGAACGGCAGAAGGACACCGAACTCAACCAGCAGCTGCATGTGCTGGAGCAGACGCTCAAGGGATGAAGCGGCCGGGATAAGCCTGGGGATAAAGCCGGGAGGCCTGGCTGACAACTGGCAGCTTGCCCACAGGCCCGGTGGATTCAGGAAAGTTGTTGTAAGTGGCTCCCGCAACGGTACAGCGTTCGGGCACAGGGTTGTGGAGAGGCCAAGTGCTTGAAAAAACAGGTGAAAATATGGTTTTCCACAGAAAGTGGAAGCCTCTATTCAGTTCTACCAATCTGAAAGATTGAAAACATGATTGTCGTGAAGGCGGCACAAGAGCAGATCCTCAACGCCCTGCAGGCCGTGGCCGGCATCGTCGAGCGGCGCCACACCTTGCCCATACTGGCCAATGTGCTCATCCGCAAGACGGGTTCGGAAATCGAGTTCACGACATCGGACCTGGAAATCCAGGTGCGCACGCGGGCTTCACTGGGTGGGGATGAAGGCACCTTCGCCACCACCGTGGGCACCCGCAAGCTCATCGACATCCTGCGCAGCCTGCCGGGCGACCAGGTGGTGAGCCTGAGCACGGCGCAAAGCCGCCTGACCCTGCAGGGTGGCAAGAGCCGCTTCACCTTGCAGACTCTGCCGGCCGACGACTTTCCGCTGGTCAATGAATCGGTGGATTTCGGCCCGGCCTTCTCGGTGCCACAAGCCACGCTCAAGGGCCTGATCGGGCAGGTGCACTTCGCCATGGCGGTGCACGACATCCGCTACTACCTCAACGGCATCCTGTTCGTGGCCGAAGGCAAGACGCTCACGCTGGTGGCCACCGACGGCCACCGCCTGGCCCTGGCGCAGGCGCAGCTTGAGCACGAGATGCCCAAGCAGGAAGTCATCCTGCCGCGCAAGACGGTGCTGGAACTCATGCGCCTGTTGCGCGACACCAAGGCCGAAGGCGAAGAGCAGGCCCCGATTGAGATGCGTTTTGCGCCCAACCAGGCCAAGTTCAGCTTCTCAGGGCTCGAATTCGTCACGAAGCTGGTGGAAGGCAAGTTCCCCGACTACAACCGCGTGATTCCCAAGAACCACAAGAACAAGATCACCCTGGGCCGCACCACGCTGCTGGCTTCACTGCAGCGCGCGGCCATTCTCACCAGCGACAAGTTCAAGGGTGTGCGGCTCAATGTGGAAGCCGGTCTGATGAAGATTGCCTCCAGCAATGCCGAGCAGGAAGAGGCCAGCGAAGAAATCGAAATCGACTACGCGGGCGACGCCATCGACATCGGCTTCAATGTGAACTACCTGATGGATGCGCTGGCCAACATGACGCAGGACATGGTGACCGTGGAGTTGCAGGACTCGAATTCCAGCGCGCTGCTGACCATTCCGCAGCAAGGTGGCTTCAAGTATGTGGTGATGCCCATGCGCATCTGACAAGGCGCCTGTGGTGCCGGCCCGCTCACGGCGTGAAGCCTGAAGCGGGCCTTGTGTTTTTTTGCGGGCTGCTTGGCCCGCCATTTGGATCGAAGCGAACATGTCCGACAACACTCCCAATACCCCGCAGCCGGGTGCCGACGGCGGCTATGGCGAAGGCAGCATTCAAATCCTGGAAGGGTTGGAAGCGGTGCGCAAGCGCCCGGGGATGTACATCGGCGACACCAGCGACGGCACCGGTCTGCATCACCTGGTCTTCGAGGTGGTGGACAACTCGATTGACGAGGCTCTGGCGGGCCACTGCGACGACATCACCGTCACCATCCACAGCGACAACTCCATCAGCGTGATCGACAACGGCCGCGGCATTCCCACCGGCGTGAAGATGGACGACAAGCACGAGCCCAAGCGCTCGGCTGCAGAAATTGCGCTGACCGAATTGCACGCGGGCGGCAAGTTCAACCAGAACAGCTACAAGGTCTCAGGGGGCTTGCACGGCGTGGGTGTGTCCTGCGTGAACGCCCTGAGCAAGTGGCTGCGCCTGACGGTTCGCCGCGAAGGCAAGGTGCACCACATCGAATTCAAGCGCGGTGTGCCGCAAGAGCGCTTGCTGGAAATGCGCGAAGGCTTTGAAGTCAGCCCGATGAAGATCATCGGCGAGACCGACAAGCGCGGCACCGAGGTGCATTTCCTGCCCGACACCGACATCTTTCAGCAGAACCACGAGTTCCACTACGACATTCTGGCCAAGCGCCTGCGTGAACTCTCCTTCCTGAACAACGGTGTGAAGATTCGTTTGGTGGACGAACGCCACAACAAGGAAGACCTCTTTGCCTACGCCGGTGGTGTGAAGGGCTTCGTGGAGTTCATCAACCAGGGCAAGACGGCGCTGCACGCGAACATCTTCCACGCCATGGGCGATAAGGTGAGTGAGCAGGGCACCAATATCGGCGTCGAAGTGGCCATGCAGTGGAACAACGGCTACAACGAGTCCGTGCTGTGCTTCACCAACAACATTCCGCAGCGCGACGGCGGCACGCACCTCACGGGGCTTCGTGCAGCCATGACGCGCGTGATGAACAAGTACATCGAAGACAACGAATTGGCCAAGAAGGCCAAGGTGGAAATCACCGGTGACGACATGCGCGAAGGCCTGGCTTGCGTGGTCAGCGTGAAGGTGCCCGAGCCCAAGTTCAGCAGCCAAACGAAGGACAAGCTGGTGAGCTCCGAGGTGCGCGCGCCGGTGGAAGACATCGTGGGCCGCCTGCTCAACGACTGGCTGCTGGAGAACCCCAACGACGCCAAGCAGGTGTGCAGCAAGATTGTGGAAGCCGCACGCGCCCGCGAAGCCGCACGCAAGGCCCGCGAAGCCACGCGCAAGACGGTGATGGGCGGCATGGGCCTGCCGGGCAAGCTGGCCGATTGCCAGGAGAAGGACCCGGCGCTGTGCGAGATCTACATCGTGGAGGGCGACTCTGCCGGTGGTTCGGCCAAGCAGGGGCGCGACCGGAAGTTCCAGGCCATCCTGCCCCTGCGCGGCAAGATCCTGAATGTGGAGAAGGCGCGGTTTGACAAGTTGCTCTCCAGCGACTCGATCCTCACCCTGATCACCGCCTTGGGCACCGGCATCGGCCCCGAAGAGTTCAATATCGACAAGCTGCGCTACCACCGCGTCATCATCATGACCGACGCGGATGTGGACGGGGCGCACATCCGCACGCTGTTGCTGACCTTCTTCTACCGCCAGATGCGCGAATTGGTGGAACGCGGCCACATCTACATTGCGCAGCCGCCGCTGTACAAGGTCAAGCACGGCAAGCATGAACAGTACCTCAAGGATGGGCACGAACTCGACGCCTTCCTGTTGAAAGTGGCCATCGACAGTGCCCGTGTGGAGCCGGGTGTTGGACGCGCAGCCATCAGCGGTGACGCACTGGCTGAATTGGCGCGCCAGTATGTGGAGGCCACCAATGTCATCGACCGGCTTTCCGCTTGGATGGATGTGGAGGCGCTGCGCGCCATCAGCGATGGCCTGACGCTCAACCTTGACAGTGCTGCACAAGCCGTGGCTGCGGCCGTGGCCCTGCAGGGCGCGGTGCATGATGCGGTGGTGGAAAGCGTCTTCGATGCCCGCACCGACAAGCACATGCTGCGCATTGGTCGGCGCTTCCATGGCAACCTCAAGACCAGCATCATCAACGCCGATTTCGTGCACGGCGCCGATTACGAAGTGCTCAGCCGCGCGGGCGTGACCTTCAAGGGTTTGCTGGCCGAAGACGCGGTGGTCAAGCGTGGTGAGGGCGAGAAGCAAAAGGAGCACAAGGTGGCCGACTTCCGCGCCGCCATGGCCTGGCTGATGCAACAGGCCGAAGGCGCAGTGGGCCGCCAGCGCTACAAGGGCCTGGGTGAAATGAACCCGGGGCAGTTGTGGGAAACGACGATGGACCCCACGGTGCGTCGCTTGCTGCGCGTGCAGATCGAAGATGCCATCGAGGCCGACCGCGTGTTCACCATGCTCATGGGTGATGAGGTGGAGCCGCGGCGCGACTTCATTGAGACCAATGCGCTGAGGGCAGCCAATATCGATGTGTGACAGGCGCGCAAGCGCCTGAAGGCATGGCCTTCAGCTGCGGTGCTCAGCTGCTCAAACCCCCGTCAGCACGAAGTCGTGCTGCAGCGCGCACCAGTGGCCCTCCATCGGGCGGCCATCGGGTGCGGTGCCGCCATCGTGCCGGCGGAAATCGACCACCAGGGTAGGCCTGACGCCATACACGGCGTCTTCTGTCAGCACCGTGCTGAGGCGGTCGAAAAGATGGGTGACCAGGGGCTGCTGACCTGGCGCCACGATGCGGAAGTGCAGGTGCGCCGGGCGCATGCTGCGGCCGGTGGTGGCGCGCAACAACTCGATGGCCGTGCCATCTTGGGGCACGGGATAGTCCACGGGCATCACCGACCAAAAGCGCCAATGGCCATCGGCGCCGGTGGTGAATTGGCCGCGTGCCCAGGCGCCGTTTTCCTCGAAGCCGTCTTGCACATCGTAGAGGCCGCGCTCGTCGGAATGCCACACATCAATCACCGCATTCGCCACGGGATGGCCCTGCAGGTCCAGTACCCGGCCTTGCGCGTGCAGCGGCGTGCCCACGGCTGCGGCGCTGATGTCGGCACCCATGGCGAATTGAGGCGCGCCTTCCACCAAAAACGGCCCCATGACCGTGGCCTCGGTGGCCCCGGGGGGGCTTGCAGCGTTCTGCATCACGGTGAGCATGGACAGGCCCAGCACATCGGAGAAGATGATGAACTCGTTGCGGCCCGGTGCACACCAGCGCCCCGTTTCTTCCAGCGTCTTCATCGCCAGCAGCCACTCCTCGGGGCGCAGCTTCACCTCCTTGGCAAACGCATGCAGATGCTCAATGAGGGACCGCATCACGTCGCGCAGGCGCGGGTCGGGCGTGAGTTCGAAGCGGCGCAGCACCTCTTGCGTCAGCCGGTCGGTGGCGCTGCCTGGGGAGCCGTCGCGGGTGGTGTTCGGGGTGTGGGTGGACGCGCGGTGGGTGGGCAGGTGGTCTGTCGTCACGGTGCAGGCTCCGGTTCGTCGCATGAGTGTGCATGAAAGCCTTCGCGCTGTGCAAAGATTCGGCCCCATGACGCAAGGGTGCCTCCTATGAATTGGATCCCCACAGCCGCGCAGGCCTGGGGTCTGCTGGCCCTGGCCATCGCCTTTGAAGTGGTGGGCACCACCTGCATGAAGTTGGCCGATGGCTTTTCGAACTGGACACCGGCCATGGTGATGTTCGGCTGCTACGCCGCAGCCTTTGCCTGCAACACCCTGGTGGTGCGCACGCTGGACCTCAGCGTGACCTATGCCGTGTGGTCGGGTGTGGGCACGGTGCTGACGGCTGCCGTGGGCATTCTGTGGTTCAGGGAGCCTGCCACCGCCATGAAGCTGGTGTGCATCGGGCTGATTGTCATTGGCGTGATTGGACTGCACGGCGCTTCGCGCGCTTCGGTGGCCGCCTGAGCTCCAGGGGGTGCGCCGGCCGCAGGCCGGAAAGCCTTTCAGGGCCAGGGTGGGCGCAGGGTTTATCCTTCAAGGTTTGTGCAGTCTGTCGGCCCCCGAAGCGTTTCATCGAAAGGCGCTGGACGGCCCTGGAAAATTGATGGCCAATGTGCACGGGCTCAAAAGGCCCGGGCAGAACCTCGCCCAACCAGCGGAGAACGATTTGAATCGAGGATGGATGAAGGCCGCCTGCGGCCTGGGTGTATTGATGGCAACCGCCAGCCTGGTGGCCTGCGGTGGGGCCTCGGCACCATCGGGCGCCGGCGCGCAGAAGGCCGAGCCACCCGTGCTCAGCTTGGGCCGTGAAGATGTGTGGGTGGCGGGCCGCAACGGTTCGGCCGCCACGGGCCCGGTGCTCACCGGCGCCATCCAGGCCGAGCGCCGCGCTGATTTGCGCGCCGAGGTGGGCTCGGTGGTGCTGCGCGTGCAGCGCGACAACGGCGAGCGGGTACAGCGCGGCGAACTGCTGGTCAAGCTTGACGATGCCGCCATCCGCGACACGCTGCTGTCGGCCGAAGAGGCGCTGCGCACCGCCGAGCGTTCCCTGGAGGGTGCCGAGCGCACCTTCCAGCGCCTCAAGAGTTTGCAAGCCCAGGGCATGAGTTCGGTGCAGGCGATGGAAGATTCCGAGGTGCGGCGCAACCTGGCGCAAAGTGAACAGGTGGCGGCCAAGGCCCGCGTGGCCACAGCCCGGCAGCAGCTCGAGCGCACCGAGGTGCGTGCGCCCTTCGAGGGCGTGGTGGCCTCGCGCAAAGTCTCGGCTGGCGACACGGCCACCATGGGCAAGGAACTGGTGCAGGTGATCGACCCGGCCAGCCTGCGCATGGAGGCCCTGGTGCCCGCCGAGCGTGTGGGTGAACTGCGTGTGGGGCAGGCGGTCAAGGTGCGAGTGCAGGGTGTGGACCCCGCCGAGCGCGAGGGGCGCATCCGCCGCATCGACTCCGTGGCGCAGCCGGTGTCGCGCCAAGTGGCGGTGGTGGTGGACCTGGTGGGTACCGCCGGCCGCGGTGGCTTGATTGCCGGCCTGTATGCCGAAGGTTCGGTGGATGTGCAGGCGCCTCAGGTGCTGGCCTTGCCGGAAACGGCCCTGGTGCGCACGGGGGACCAAGTGGCGGTGTGGCAATTGCAGGGCGGCACGCTCAAGCGCCAGCCGGTGAAACTGGAGCCGCGCGATGTGCGCACCGGCCTGTTCGTGGTGACCCAGGGCCTGAAGGCCGGTGATCAGGTGCTGCGCAGCCCCGGCAGCCGCCCGGTTGAAGGCCAGCGCTACACCGTGCGCGAGGGCTGAGCGATGTTTCTGTCGAACTTCAGTGTCCGCCGCCCGGTGGCCACGGTGGTCATCATCCTGGGGCTGATGGCCTTGGGCCTGCTGGCATTGAGCAAGTTGAAGGTCAACGAGCGCCCTGATGTGGCGCTGCCGCTGCTGGTGGTCAACATTCCCTACCCCGGGGCCTCACCCGAGACGGTGGAGCGCGAATTGCTCAACCGGGTGGAGAAGTCTTTCCAGTCCGTGACCGGTGTGCGCGAGGTGCGCTCCAGTGCCAACGAGGGCGGTGCCTCGGTTCAGATCTTCTTCGAGTTCGGCAAGGACCTGGTGGAAGGTGCCGACGAGGTGCGCAACGCCTTGGGTTCTGTTCGCTACAAACTGCCCACGGAAATCCGCGAACCGGTGATCGTGCGCATCGACCCCACGGCGCAGCCCATCATGCAGGTGGCGGTGTCTTCCAGCACCCAAAGCCATGCGGTGATTTCCCGCTTGGTGGAAGACCAGCTGGCCGACCGCTTCCGCGCCATCTCGGGCGTGGCCCAGGTGAATGTGTACGGCGCGCTGCGCCGCGAGCTCAGTGTGCTGCTGCAGGCGCAGAAGATGCGCGAGCTGAATGTGACCGTCAACGAGGTGGTCAACGCGCTGCGCCAACAAAACACCGCCGCCCCGGTGGGCAAGGTGCGCGGGACGCTGGAAGACCAGAGCATTCGGCTTCTGGGCCGGTTGGAAAAGCCCGAGGAATTTGCGCAGATCGTGGTGCGGCGCAATGGGGGCGAGCTCATTCGTTTGGGGCAACTGGCAGTGATCGAGGACGGCTTTGCCGAAGTGACCTCGGTCAGCCAACGCAACGGCCAGCCCAATGTAGGCATGTCCATCGTGCGCTCGCGCGATTCGTCCACTGTTTCGGTGGCGCACGAAGTGCGTGACCTGGTGAAGGCGATACAGGCCGAACTGCCCGAGGGCAGCGCGATTGCCGTGACGGAAGATGGCGGCAAGAACGCGCAGCGCAGCCTGAACAATGTGATCGAGGCCTTGGTCTTGGGGGCCGTGCTGACCATCTTCGTCGTCTATGTGTTCCTGAACTCTTGGCGCTCGACGCTGATCACGGCGTTGTCCTTGCCGACCTCGGTGCTGACCGCTTTCATCGCGGTGTGGCTGTGTGGGTTCACGCTGAACTTCATGTCTTTGCTGGGCTTGTCGCTGGCCATCGGGGTGCTGATCGACGACGCCATCGTGGTGCGGGAAAACATCGTGCGCCACATGGAGCGCGGCTCCGACCGCGTGACGGCCGCCCTTCAAGGTACGGCCGAGATTGGATTGGCGGTGGCGGCCACCACCTTTTCGATCGTGGCGGTGTTCATACCGGTGGCCTTCATGCCGGGCATCTCGGGTGAATGGTTCAGGCCCTTCGGCTTGACGGTGGTGGCCTCGGTGCTGGTGAGCCTGGTGATCTCCTTCACCCTCGACCCGATGCTGTCGGCCTACTGGGGCGACCCGCCGGGCCACCAGCAGGCTCCCAAGACCGGCATCACCCGCGTGCTGGACCGCTTCAACACCTGGTTCGACCACCAAGCCGACCGCTATGGGCGCGTGATCGAATGGGCGCTGCACCACCGCCGTTGGATGACGGCCTTTGCCGTGGCCAGCTTCATCGGTGCCATTGCCCTGCAGGGCAAGTACGGTGGCACCAGCTTTCTGCCGGTGTCCGATTACGGCATCCTGGCCATTGATGTGCGCACGCCGCCGTCTTCCAGCCTGGAGTACGCGCGGCGCAAAGTGGAGGCGGCTGCCGCCTTGGCGCGCGAGTTGCCGGAAACCAAGGCCACCAATGCACAGGTCAATGTCAACGGCGGTCGCATCTATGTGGACATCGGCGACCGCAAGACGCGCCAGCGCCTGACGGTGGATGTGGCCAAGGATCTGCGCCGCAAGATTGAGGTGCTGGTGGGCGCGGAATATTCGGTGCTGGACGACCTGGCCGGCGGCGCACAGAAGCCGGTGCAGGTGCGCTTCACCGGGCCTGATTCCCGCAAGCTGCTGCAGTTGACCGAGGAGTACATGGACCGGCTGCGCGAGGTGCCGGGCGCGGTGGACGTGGCGCTGTCGCTGCAGTCGCCGCAGAACGAGTTGCAGATCGAGTTGGACCGCGGCCTGGCCGCGGCGCTGGGCATTTCCACGGGTGACGTGACCAACACCTTGCGCGTGGCCTTCGCCGGCGTGGAGGCGGGCGATTGGGTAGACCCCACCGGCGAGTCGCGCGATGTGGCCGTGCGCCTGGCCCCGGCCGACCGCCTGGATGTCACCCACATCGAGCGTTTGCCGGTGCCCATCGGCAACACGGGGCAAACCGTGCCGCTGGCCCAGATTGCCAATGTGACGATGGGCAAGGCGCCTTCGCGCATCGAGCACATCGACGGCAAGCGCAGCGTGGGTGTGGCGGCCAATGTGCAGGGGCGCTCACCGGGTGAAGTGACGGCCGATGCGGTGAAGCTGGCCAAGTCCATGGCCTTTCCGCCCGGCTACGACATCGACCTGGCTGGGGCCTCCAAGGACCAGCAGGAGGTGTTCAAACAGATGGGCATTGCGCTGATCTCCGGCGTGGCGCTGATGTACCTGATCCTGGTGATCCAGTTCGGGTCGTTCACGGCGCCGCTGGCGGTGATGGTGTCGCTGCCGCTGTCGCTGATCGGGGTGGTGCTGGCGCTGTTGATGACCGGGGCCACGCTGAACCTGATGAGCCTGATCGGCGTGATCATGCTGATGGGTTTGGTGGCCAAGAACGCGATTCTGCTGTTGGATGCGGCGCGCGTGCTGGAGGCCGAGGGCGTGGAGCGCGAAGAAGCGCTGATGACGGCCGGGCGCAAGCGTCTGCGGCCCATTCTGATGACCACCTTCGCCCTGATTGCCGGCATGCTGCCGGTGGCCATCGGCATGGGTCAGGGCGGCGAGTTCTACCGCCCCTTGGCCGTGGCCATCATCGGCGGCACCATCACCTCCACCTTTCTCACGCTGCTGGTGATTCCCAGTTTCTATGACTCCATCGAATTGATGCGCGATCATTTGTTCGAGAAGTTCAATCGGCGCAGCCAGGCGCGCAGCGTGGGCTGGGCGGTGCTGGTGACGGGCTTGGAGATCGTGGCCACGCTGGTGATGGCGCGCATGGTCTGGCGCTCGGGCGCGGGCCTGTGGCGCCGCGTGTCCGGGCGCGGAGCGGCCTGATGTCCATGGGGCCCCACTTGAGCGTGCGAAGTGCGCTCTTCGTGCCGGCCACGCGGGCTGACCGCATCCCCAAGGCCTTGGCCAGTGGGGCTGACGCGGTCATCGTCGACTTGGAAGATGCGGTGGCGCCGCAGGACAAGGACCTGGCGCGGGCGGCTTTGGATGCCGCCTTGGCCGCAGGTGTGGGCCTGCCGGGGGTGTCCGTGCCGCTGTGGGTGCGTGTGAATGCGGCATCGCCCTGGGTGGAAGAGGACATGGCGGTGTGCGCGCGCCACGCGGCGGTGCAGGCGGTGATGGTGCCCAAGGCCGAGTCGACCGCGCAGATGCAGGACGCCTGGGAGCGTGGTGGCGGCAAGCCGCTGGTGGCCCTGATTGAAACGGCCGCGGGTTTTGCGCAGCGCGACGAGGTGGCCCTCCACCGCGCCGTGCAGCGACTGGCCTTCGGGTCAATCGACTTTCAGCTGGACTTGGGCATTGCGGGCGAGGGCGAGGCGCTCTTGATGTTTCGCAGCGCCCTGGTGCTGAGTGCGCGGCTGGCGAGTCTGCCGCCGCCCCTGGATGGCGTGACGGTGGAAGTGGCCGACTTGCGGCCGGTGGCCGCTGATGCGGCCCGCGCCCGCGCCTTGGGCTTTGGCGGCAAGTTGTGCATCCACCCGCAGCAGGTGGGCCCGGTGAATGTGGCCTTCAGCCCCAGCGCCGCCGAGATGGATTGGGCGCAGCGGGTGGTGGCCGCCTGTGAGGCCGCCGCCGGTGCCGCCGTGGCGGTGGACGGCAAGATGGTGGACAAGCCGGTGCTGTTGCGCGCCCAGGCCCTGCTGGCGCAGCGGCGTTAGGGGCCGTTACGACTCAGCCGTGGTACTGGATGACCGTCTTGGTGGTGGTCATCTCTTCCAGTGCCAGGAAGCCCTTCTCGCGCCCATGCCCGCTGCGCTTGGTGCCGCCGAAGGGCAGCTCCACCCCGCCGCCGGCGCCGTAGCAGTTGATGAAGAGCTGTCCGGCCTTCACCGCCTTGGCCACGCGTGTCTGGCGGCTTCCGTTTTCCGTCCACACCGCGGCCAGCAGGCCATAGGGTGTGCCGTTGGCCAGGGCAATGGCATCCGCTTCGTCCTGGAAGGGGAAGGCTGCCAGCACGGGGCCGAACACTTCTTCACAGGCCAGTTGCGCATCGCGCGGCACCGGGCCGAAGAAGGTGGGGGTGACCCAGTGCCCGGTGGGTGAGACGCCCGCGGCGATCTGCCCCTCGGCCAGTACCGGGATGCCCGCGGCCTTGGCTGCTGCGATGTAGCGGTTCACCCGGGCTTGTTGAGCCGGGTTCATCACCGGGCCGCAATCCAGGTCCATCTCGGGCGTGCCCACGCGCACTTTGGCGTAGGCCGCGGCCACCTGCTCCACCACGCGGTCGTAGATGCTTTGCTGAATCAGCAAGCGACTGCCGGCGGTGCAGGTTTGGCCGGCGTTCTGCACAATGGCGCGCACGATGATGGGCACGGCGCGTTCGATGTCGGCGTCTTCGAACACGATCTGCGGCGACTTACCGCCGAGTTCCAGCACGCACTTCACTGCGTTCTTGGCCGCGGCCTGCTGCACCAGGGTGCCCACTTCGTTGGAACCGGTGAAGGAGACGAAGTCGATGCCCGGGTGGCCTGCCAAAGCGGCGCCCGCTTCTTCGCCTAGGCCGGTGACCACATTGATGGCGCCATCGGGAAAGCCCACTTCAGCGGCCAGTTCGGCCACGCGCAGGGCGGACAAAGAGGTGTCTTCCGCGGGCTTGAGCACCACCGCATTGCCACCGGCCAGGGCCGGGGCGATGGTGCGGCCCAGCATCTGCGCGGGGTAGTTCCAGGGGATGATGTGGCCGGTAACCCCCAGCGGTTCTCGCATCAGCACCACATGGTGGCCATTGAGGAAGGGAATGACCTCGCCGTGCAGCTTGTCGGCCGCGCCGCCGTAGAACTCGAAGTAGCGCGCCAGCACCGTGATGTCGTTGCGCGCGGTGGTCATGGGTTTGCCGGTGTCCTTGGCCTCGAGTGCCGCCAGTTCGGCGTGGTGGTCCAGCACCTTGTTGCCCAGCTTGATCAGCAGGCGGCCGCGCTCGGTGGCGGTGAGCTGGCCCCACGCGCCCTCAAGCGCGCTGCGAGCAGCCTTCACGGCCAGGTCGACCTCATGGGCGGTGCCGCGGGGGATTTGGTCGAAGGCCTCGCCGTCAGCGGGGTTGATCACGGGCAGGGTGCGGCCGTCTTGGGCGGCCATCCAACGGCCGCCGATGAAGAGCTGTTTCATGGGTGTTCTCCTGGGCTGCTGCGAATGTAGGCCGCGGGTTCAGCCCCGTGAATTGAATTCAGGGCAACGGCGGCTTGCATGGGCGGCAAGGCCGTGGACCGCGCGCGCACTGCGGTTTGCCCTCACATGGGCGGCAGGCGCGGGTGCGAGAATTTTCAAATGCTTCCTGACCTGGACTCCCTGGCGCTGTTCGTGCGCGCGGCCGAGATGCGCAACCTCACCCGGGCGGCCGAGGCCAGCTTCATCACGGTGCCAGCGGCCAGCCGGCGGCTGTCACTGCTGGAGCACCAGTTCAAGTCCCAGCTGTTCGAGCGCCATTCGCGCGGGCTGGAACTCACTCCCGCCGGCGAACAGCTCTTTTTGTTGGCGCGCGAAGTGATTGCATCGGTCAACCACATGCGCGCGGAGATGGCCAACTACACCCAGGGCTCGCGCAGCGTGCTGCGGGTGCACGGCAACACCTCGGCCATGACGCAGTTCCTGCCGGCCGATGTGGCTTCTTTTCAGGGGGTGCACCCCGACATTCGCCTGGTGCTTGAGGAGTGTTGGAGCGAAGACGCGATCAAGCGGGTGCGGGGCGGCGAAATCGACCTGGGCGTGATTGTGGAAGGCGCCGAGGTGCAGGGCCTGCATGTGGTGCCCTACCGGGGCGACCAACTCGCTGCCGTGGTGCGTCACGACGAGGAAGTGCCCGAAGACGGACTGCGCTTCGAAGACCTGCTCGACCGCGATTTGATCGGCCTGGAAGGCGGCAGCACGCTCACGCGGTTGTTGGCCGCACAGGCTTCGCACCTGATGCGGTCCATGGTGCTGAGGGTGCAGGTGCGCAGCTTCGAAGCGGTGTGCCGCGCGGTGGAAGCCCGCTTGGGCATCGGCGTGTTGCCGCTGGCCGCAGCGCACAGTTTTGCCCCGGCCATGTCGCTGCGGGTGCTGCCGCTGCAAGACGATTGGGCCCAGCGCCGCATGAGCATCGTCACGCGGGCCGAGCCTGCACGCGGCTCGCCCCTGGCCCTGTTGGTGGACCACCTGCAGGCTTGCGCGCAGGGTGGTGCGCCGGGCTGATCAGCTGGCCACGAAGGGCATCGTTTGGGCGATCGAGGGCCTGGCGCGCAGGCGCTGGCTCAGCGCGTTGAGGGCCGGCATCGGCGGCAACCACGGCGCGTCGGTGAAGCGGAAGTTCAGGTAGTCGATGGCCGTCACGGCGCAGATGGCGTCGAGTGTTGCTGTGCCATTGCTGTCCATCGGCTGGGCCGCGGCCAGGGCCTCTAGGCGCTCCATCCCTTCGGCCATGGTACGGCGGCGGCGCAGGCCCACCGGGGTTTCATCGAACAGCACGGGTGCCGTCACTTTGCGGATGATGATGGTGTGCACAGCCGCATCGATTACGCCCAGCGCCACACCGGCACGCGACAACACACCAGCGGTGTCGGGCCCCAACAGCGATGGATGCGTGGGTGCGGGCCGCGTGGCCTCCAACCACATCACGATGCTCAGGCTTTCCGCTATCGGGGTGCCATCGTCCAGCACCAGGGTGGGCACGCGCGTGGCCGCATTGGCCGCACGCAGCCGCACATCGTCGGCCCAGGGATCGACGATGGTGGGCTCGATGTTCAGGTCCTTTTCGATCATCGAGACGCGTGCGATGCGGACATAGGGGGATGTGGTGTTGGCCAAGAGTTGCATGGTGGCGTTCCTACGGTCGACAAAAAGGGAATCAGTACATGATATGGCCGCCGTCGACCACGATGGTCTGGCCACTGACGAAGCCGGCCAGGTCGCTCAGCAGGTACAGCGCCGTGCCCACCAGGTCGTCGGGCCGCTGTTCGCGTGAAATGGCACGCGCCTTCAGGAAGCTCTGTTGCCATTCGATGGGGCGATTCTTGGTGGCGTCGGTGATCACGAAGCCCGGGGCGATCACATTGCAGCGCACGCCGTCCTTGCCGCATTCCTTGGCCAGGCCCTTGGTCATGGCCAGCACCGCGCCCTTGGTGGCCACATAGTGCAGGTAGCCGGGCTGGCCGGCCACGGCCACCACCGAGGCGATGTTCACGATGGAGCCGCGGCCCCGTTCTCGCATGGCCGGCATCACGGCTTTGCAGCACAGCCACACACCTTTCACATTCACCTGGAAGATGCGGTCCCAAATGGTCGGGTCCAATTCCTCGAAGGCTGTGAGCTTCACTTCGCGGAAGTAGGCCGCGTTGTTGATCAGACCGTCGATGCGGCCGGTGGCCTTCAGTGCGGCCTCGGCCATGGATTTCACGCTGGCGTCGTCGCTCACATCCACCTTCGCATAGGTGGCGCGCCCGCCTTGGGACTTGATGAGGTCCATGGTTTCATCGGCGGCGTTCATGTCGGCCACCAACACATGCGCGCCTTGTGCGGCGGCGCCCAGGGCAAAGGCCTGGCCGATGCCGGTGGCCGCACCCGTGACGATGATGGTGTGTTCGGGAAGCAGGTTCTGCGCGGTCATGCGGTTGCCCTCAGTGGGAAGTGCGGATCAAGTGGGGATCGGAGGTGGCTTCATCGTTGCCCCGGTTTGGCCGGGGTGGCGGGGCAGCGGTCTTGGCCCTTGCATTCGTGCACCACCAGGTTGCGGGCCAGCTTGTCGCGGGCCGGGCCGCTGATGTCCACCTCCACCGCCCACACGCCCAGCATTTCCAACTCCAGCGTGGCGCGGTAGTGGCCGGGTGTGCCGGTGGGCGCGGCCTTCATGGGCTTGACGGTGTGGGCCATGGGCATCGAAGGCATCAAGGCGCCCAGCGTGACCTGCGCGCCCTCCAGGGGCGAGCCGTCGCGCCGCTTGAGTTGGGCGGTGCATTCGAGCATCGGCCCCATACCGTACGAGACGCACTGCAATTCCAACTGCGGGCGCCCCGCGCCCTGTGCGGCACTGGGCCTGGCAGTCAGCGCGGCTAGCAGCATCAGGGCGGTGATGAAGAGGAACCTCATGGGCTTGTGCTCTGGTTGGTCCGGTTCCCCGGGGTGGTCTGTTGGTTCTGGGTGGGCGGCGGGTTGGGGCTGCGGCTGCGCAGCAGGCGCGAAGTGGCTTGGGATATCCGGTGCACCAGCACTTCATCGAGCAGGCCTCGTGGCCGCCAGCGCAGGAACAGGGCCACCAGGCCACCGAAGACCACCATGCGCCAGCCCGGCAGGATGCGCGAGGCATCCAACAGGCCCAGGTCCAGCACCACGCCCAACAAGGGCCCCAGCGCCGTGCCCAGGCCGCCGAGCAAGGCATAGCCCACTGCATGCACGCCCAGCATGGGGTCGAACAGCGCGGGTTCGATATAGGTGGTGCGGTGCGCGTACAGGCCGCCACCCAAGGCGGCCAAGGCGCCGGCTGCGGCCGCGGCCAGCAGGCGCAGCTGCTCCACCGGGACGCCCTGTGATGCGGTGAGCAGGTCATCCTGACCCACCATGCGCAAGCCCACGCCCAAGCGCGTGCGCTCATGGGCCATCAGCAGGCCCAGCACGGCCGCCAGCACCAGCAAGGTGAGCAGCAGGTACACCTCCGGCGCCACATCGTTTTCCAACAGCCACCGGATGTCGCGAAAGCCTTCAAGCCCGGCGGGGCCCACCGGCCCATCGGGGCTGGGCACCTGCCAGTGCCACCAGCTCAAGGCGATGCGGGCCATCTCACCGAAGGCCAGTGTGGCCACTGCATAGTTCAATCCCGACAGGCGCATGGTGGGCAGGGCCAGCAACCACGAGCAGGCCGCGCCCAGCGCCATGCCGGTGAGCAGGGCCATGGGCAGCGGCCATGCAAAGACGGCCGTCATGACGCCCGCCCCATAGGCACCCACGCCAAAGAAGGCCTGCTGGCCGAACGAAACCCGGCCCACGAGTAGCATCAGGTAGGCCGACAGCGCCAGAAGCGACATGATGGCCATGTCACTGGCCAGGCCCACGAGGTGCGCGCTGCCCGCTTCGTCCACGCCCGGAAGGTGGCACAGGGCTGCGCGAACGGCTTGTGCCACGGCGCCATCGGTACCGGTGGCCGCGGTGGTGGAGGAGAAGATGCGGTCGCTCATGCCTGCACCGGCTGGTGGCCCCGCGCGAGCCCCAGGGAACGCCGTGGCCACACCAGCACGGCAAACAGCAGCGCATAGGTGGCGAATTCCCGACCCTGCGCCCCTAGCAGGGTTTGAGCATGTGCTTCCACCACACCCAGCAGCAGGCCGCCCCACAATACGCCGCGCACCGACCCCAGGCCGCCCAGCATGGCCGCCACCAGGCCCTTGAACAGCACCCACATGCCGAACATGGGCGTTACTTGCCCGTCGACCGACAGCACCGCAAAGGCCGCGATGCCCGACAGGGCACAGGCGGCCGCAAAACCCAAGGTCTGCAGGCGTGCCACCGGCATGCCCACCAGGTGGGCGGCGGTGCGGTGGTCGGCCACCGCGCGCCACGACAAGCCTGCGCGCGAGCGTTCCAGCCAATGGGCCAAGCCCAGCGTGAGCGCCGCAGCCAGCAAGGCCAGCACCAGGCGGTCTGGACGGATCATCAGTTCATGGGCGCCGCTGCCCAGGAACCAGTTTTGCTCCACGGCCAACGAGGGGAATGCATTGAGGTGGCGCGGCAGCAGGTTCACCGCCAACTGCTCGAGCTGCATCCAGATGGCAAAGCTTGAGGCCAGGGCCACCACCTCACGCCCATCGGCGCCGGCAATCGGTGCCCCGCGTGGCTGGGTGGCTTCGTCGCGTGTGGCGGCAAAGCACAGCCGTTCCACATACATACCGATGAGGGTGGCGGCCACGACCACCGTGAGTGCCACCAGCCATGCCGGGGCCTGGTGCCGGATGTGCAGCCAGGCACCCAGGTAGGCCGCCAACATCGCTGTGGCACCGTAGGCCAGATTCAGCCGCCGCAGCGACCCGAAGGTGAGCGACAAGCCCAAGCCCACGAGGGCGTAGGAGCCGCCGTCCAGCAGGCCGTCCAGGGTGGTCTGCAGGAAGTCCAGCATCACGCGCAGCGCGTCGTGGTGTCGCGGCTCACATCGGCCTTTGCAAGCAGGCCTGCGTGTCGAGTACCCATGCGGCTTTCACCATCGACGGCGCCTCAGGCCGCCTTCTTCTGACCCAGATACGCTCGCTGGATCACATCGTCGTCCGCCAACTCACCGGGCGTGCCGGAGAAGCTCACGCGGCCCTGCTCCATCAGGTAGAAGTGCTGCGCCACCTTCAGCGCCATGTGGGCGTTCTGCTCCACCACGAACAGGCTCACGCCTTCGGCGTGCAGTTGGCGGATGATGGAGAAGATCTCGGCCACCACCATCGGGGCCAGGCCCACCGAGGGCTCGTCCATCAACAGCAGCCGCGGGCGCGACATCAGGGCGCGGGCCACGGCCAGCATCTGCTGCTCGCCGCCCGAGAGCGTGCCGGCCAACTGCTCGATGCGTTCCTTCAGACGGGGGAAACGCACGAACATGGCGTCGATGTCGCTCTTGATGCCGGCGGTATCCCGGCGCTTGTAGGCGCCGGCCAAAAGGTTTTCCCGCACCGACAGGGCCGGGAACACGAGGCGGTTTTCCGGCACCAAGGCCATGCCGCGTTCCACGATCTGTGCCGGCGTTTTGCCGATCAGCTCTTCGCCTTCGAACTTGACCGAGCCGCGTTGGGGCTTGAGGATGCCCGACAGCGTGAGCATCAGCGTGGACTTGCCCGCGCCGTTGGGGCCCAGCAGACAGGTGACCTCGCCGGCCTGGGCCTTCAGGGACACGCCCTTCAGGGCCTCGATCTTGCCGTAGGAGGTGGCCAGGTCGGTGATCTCGAGCATGGGTTTCCTTGTTTGCGCGGTGTGCCGTGTGTTCAGGCGGTTCAGGCGGCTGCCGGCTCTTCGGCGCCCAGGTAGGCCGCGCGCACTTGGGCATCGGCCTGCACCTGTGCCGGCGTGCCTTCGGCGATCTTGCGGCCGAAGTTCAGCACGGCCACGCGGTCGCACACCTCCATCACCAGTTCCATGTGGTGCTCGATCAGCAAAATGGTGCGGCCCTGGTCGCGCAGGCTGCGGATGCGGTTGTCCAGGTCGTCGATTTCTTCGGCGTTCATGCCCGCGGCCGGTTCGTCCAGCAGCAACAGTTCGGCCCCCGATGCGGCTGCGCGGATCAGTTCCAGCCGGCGTTGTTCACCAAAGGCCAGGTTGCCGGCCAGCATGTCGCGTTTGTGGGCGAGGTCTCCAAAAACGAGCAATTGCTCGGCTTCTTCGCGCGCGGCCGCAGCGCCCGAAAGCCAGCGCTGCTTGAACCCGGCCCAGCCGGTTTCGCGCACCACGCGGGCGGCCCACAGGTTTTGCCACACGGTGAGGTGGCCGAACAGGCGGATGTTCTGGAAAGTGCGGGCGATGCCGGCTTCGGTGCGCTGGTGCGGGTCGAGTTGGGAAATCTCCCGGCCCTTGAATTGCACCGTGCCGGCCGTGGGCTTGTACACGCCGGTGATCAGGTTCACCGTGGTGCTCTTGCCCGAACCGTTGGGGCCGATGAGGCCCAGGATCTCACCGGGCTTGACGGTCAGGTTCAGCGAGTCCACCGCCTTGACGCCGCCGAAGTGGCGGCTGAGGTTGTTCAGCTCAAGCATGGTGGGTGGCTCCTTTGGGCTTGGTGTCCTCAGTGCCTGATGCGGGTTTGGTGCTGCGCCCGCCGAACAGCGGCCCCAGGCCCAGCGACCGGGTGAGCATGCCATCGGGCCGCACCAGCATCACCACCACGATCAGCACGCCGAACAGCAGGCTGCGCCATTCGCCGATGAAGCGCAGGCCTTCGAGCATCACACCTTGAATGAGGATGACGGCCAGCAGCGTGCCGGCCAGGCTCTTGAGCCCGCCCAGGATGGGATAGGCAATGGCGAAGGTGGCCAGCAGGATGGTGAAGTTGTTGTGTTCGATGTGGGTGGCGTAGTGGGCGAACACGCCGCCGCCCAGACCGGCGATGGCCCCGCCGATGCCGAAAGCCGACACCTTGGCCGCCGTGAGGTTGATGCCGGCACTTTGAGCGGCCAACTCGTCTTCACCCACCGCGCGCCAGATGGTGCCCACGCGGCAGCGGTCCAGCGACCACAGCAGCAGCATCACGCCGGCCACCAGGGCCCAAATCAGCAGGTTCACCTCGAAGGTGGTCCAGCCATTGGACGGGAAGTAGCGGATTCCGCCAAAGCCCAGGCTGCCGTCGGGGCCCGCCATGCCGGTGGGCGTTTCCACGCGCCACTTCAGGTTGAAGAAGAACAGGCGCACGATTTCAGCAAATGCGGTGGTGGCCACCACCAGCATCAGCCCCTTCACGCGCAAAGCCGGAAAGCCCACGGCCACGGCCACCAGGCCTGCGATGGCCGATCCGCAAGCCAAGGCCAAGGCCAGCGGCACGGCCCACATCGAAGTGAGCATGCCCGCCACATAGGCACCGATGGCGAAGAAGGCACCTTGCGCAATGCTCACCTGCCCCGTATGCAGCACGCACCAGGCCGACAGCCCCAGCAGCGTGTGGATACCGATGACTTGCGCCAAGCCAAGATAGAAGTCCATGTCGTGTGCTCCTGGGGCCTGCTCAATCCCGCCCGCCTGGCGCGGCGAACAGGCCGCCCGGGCGGAACACGAGGAACACGAACAGCATCAGCATCACATAGATGTCGCGTTCGCTCACGCCGCGCAGGAACTGGAAGAGGTTTTCCATGCCGCCCACGATCAGGCCGGCCACGATGGCCCCCGGGATGCTGCCCAGGCCACCAATCACCGTGACGACCAGGCCCTTGACCGTCAGGGGCAGGGTCATCAACGGCGAGAGCACGCCAATGGCCGCGCCGGCCATGGCGCCAGCGGTGCCTCCCAGCAGCCCCGCGATGATGAAGGTGCTGGCGTTGGTGCTGTTCACCCCCATGCCGCACAGTTGAGCGGCCACCGGCTGCTGCGCCACTGCCCGCGTGGCCAGGCCCAGGCGCGTGCGCTTGAGCAACTGCATCAGCGCCACCATGGCCAGGCAGCCCAGGCCGAACACGAAGATCAAATCACCGCGCAGGAAGAACTGTCCGATTTCGAAGTTCGAACTGGCGAACAGGGCCGGGTAGTTCTGCGGCATGCCGTAGGTCAGGTGCGAAATCAATTCCTCGATGGCCAGCAGCATGCCCACGGTGGACATCAGCGTGGCCAGTGGGTTGTTCAAGGGGATGAAGCGAAAACAGATCAGATAGACCAGCCAACCCAACACCCCACCGGCCAGGGCGGCGAAGGCATAGACCAGTGGAGTGGGCAAGGCGGTGACCACGATCAGGGAAAGGTAGGCCGCACCGATGGAGGCGGCGGCGTACGACAGGTTGATCTTGTGCATCACGCCGAAGATGAGCGTGAAGCCAATTCCGATGAGCGAGTAGGTGGTGCCGAACAGCACGCCGTCGATCACCGACTGGGAAAGGTCCAGCAGGTCGAGAAGATCCATCGCCTAGCCCGTAGGGTGGGTTGATGCGGTGCCTTTTGGCGCGCGGGGGAGTGCCCGCGCGCCAAGGGCCTGAAGGCGTTTACTGGGCCGGCGTGTGCGCCACCGTCCAGTTGCCACCCTTGGCCTGCACGAACAGGAAAGGCTTGATGGCCTCACGGTCGGCCGTGCGGCCCACCTTGCCCAACAGGCCCTGCGTTTCCTTGATCGTGGCCAGCGCCTGGCGCATCTTCTGGCGGTCCGCCGCCACCGTGTCAGGGCGGCCCATGATCTTCTGCTGCTCGATGATGTCCTTGAGCGTGAAGACATTCTCGAAGGCCGCGGCGCTGTGCAGGTCCATGTTGTACTTGGCGTTGATGGCCTGAACCGCTGCTGCGGCGTCGCGCGCTTCTTTGGTCACCGGTGCGAAGCTGGTGGGGATCGTCAGGCCTTCGGCCTGCGCGCCACAGCCCTGCAGCGTTTCCATGCTGGACGACGAAGTGAGTCCGATCAGCATCTTGGGCTTCACATTCTGACGCGCCATTTCCTTGAGCACGCCGCAGGTGGTGAAGGGGTGGGCCGAGATGGCCACCACATCGGCGCCCGCGCGCTTCATTTCACGCACCTGGTTGGAGAAGTTGGTGTCGTTGAGCAGCCACTCGGCCTGGCCCTTGACTTCCAACCCGTTGTTGCCGGCGTGGGTCTTGATCACATTGAAGGTGGCGTTGCTGTGCGCGAAGTCTTTTTCCACGCCACCGTAGAAGGTCTTGAGGTCAGGGCGTGAAGCCTTGATCCACTCGAACACCGCCTTGTACATGTTCGTTTCGCTGGGCACATTGCGGAACGACCATTCGGAGATCGAAGCCAGCCCGCCCTTGGCCGCCACATCGGTGTAAATGGGGAACTGGATGCCCGAATCCGATGCGTCACCGGCCTTCTTCTGCAGGATGCCGAACACCGGCTCGGCCACATTCGAGCAGCTCGGGCCAATGGCCACGAACGCGTCTTGCTGCGCGGCGATGCGGCGCAGCGCGTTGATGCCCTCTTCCGGCGTGCAGCGGTCGTCAAGGTATTCCACCACCAGGCGGGCCTTGCTGCCGTCGCCCAGCGTGACGCCGCCGGCCCGGTTGATCATGGCGGCCGCGGCCTGCATGGCGGCTTCACTTTGCTGACCGAAGATGCCCACGACGCCGCTCTTGGCGCCAAAGCCGTAGATCTTGATCGTCTTGTCCTGCGCGGCGGCGGTGCCGGCGAAGGTCAAGGTGGCGGCAGCGGCCAGTGCCGTGCCCAGGAATCGTGCGGTGCGTGTCATGCCTGTCTCCAATGGTGTTTGACGGATGTCGCGGGTTATCCCGATGTAGACGATGGGTGGCCTGTTCTGCGCAGGCCTGTGCAACCTATTGTGCAAGCTCAACTGTGACCAGATGCACAAGCCCTGGCTATTCCAATGGTGGCAATGCAGTGTTAAGGCCACCGCAACAAGTGACTTGTCGCCCAAGCAAGATAGGTTTCGCGCAAAAGCAATTCCTTTGC
>CAMCTE010000002.1 GCA_945878385.1 Azohydromonas lata NBRC 102462
TGCAGGACCGCTCGGGTGTGGGCCGCGAGGTGTTGATGCAGGCCCGCGGCCAGCTGCTGGCAGATGCCCAGAAAAGCCCGTTGTTGACCGCAGTGCGGCCAGACGGCCTGGAAGACGCCGCGCAGGTGGAACTGGAAATCGACCGCGACCGCGCTGCGGCGCTGGGCGTGGGGTTTGGTGCGGTCAACAATGTGCTGGCCACGGCCCTGGGCTCGGCCTACATCAACGACTTCCTGAACCAGGGGCGGGTTCAGCGGGTGATCGTGCAGGCCGATGCGGCAGCGCGCATGGAGCCTGACGACTTGCTCCAACTCACCGTTCCCAATGCCCAGGGGCAAGCGGTGCCCGTGGGGGCCTTTGCCCGAACCAAGTGGGTGACCGGCGCCATGCAGGCCGTGCGCTACAACGGCTACCCGGCCGTGCGCATTGCAGGTGAACCGGCCAAGGGTGTGAGTTCGGGCGAAGCGATTGCCGAGATGGAACGCCTGGCCGCCCAACTGCCCAATGGCATCGGCTATGAATGGACGGGGCTGGCGCGCGAAGAAAAACTCAGTGGCTCCACCGCCTACCTCCTGTTCTTCTTCTCGATGCTGGCGGTGTTCCTGTGCCTGGCCGCCTTGTATGAAAGCTGGACCATCCCGCTGGCGGTGATTCTGGTGGTGCCACTGGGCGTGCTGGGGGTGGTGAGCGCCACCCTGATGCGCGGCCTGGAAAACGATGTGTTCTTCAAGGTGGGCATGATCACCATCATCGGCCTGTCGGCCAAGAACGCGGTGCTGATCATCGAATTCGCCAAGGACCTGCATGCGCAGGGCAAGGACCTGATCGAAGCGGTGCTGGAAGCGGCGCACCTGCGGCTGCGCCCGATTCTGATGACCTCGCTGGCCTTCATCCTGGGCGTGATGCCTCTGGTGTTGGCCACGGGTGCGGGCTCAGCGGGCCAGCGCTCCATCGGCACCGGCGTGCTGGGCGGGATGATCAGCGCCACGGTGCTGGCCATCTTCATGGTGCCGGTGTTCTTCGTGGTGGTGCGCCGCTGGTTCAAGGGCAGCGAGCGGCAGCGTCAGCTGTATGCCCATGAAGATCCGGACAAGCCCAAGGCGGAGGATTGGTCATGAGGGCGCGTTTCATGCGCAGGGCGCCTGTTGCCGCCGTGGCGCTGTGGCTGGCGGGGTGCACCACCTCCCCCACCACGCCCGATTCACTGCGCTCCCCTTCGGTGGTGGCGCAGCGTTTCTCGGTGGCCGCTTCCGACCCCTCAGCGCCAACGGCGCGGCCATCGCCGGCATCCGTGGCTGCCCCCGACCTGGCCTGGGACCGCTTCTTCACCGACCCCCGACTGCAGGCGCTGATCCGCACGGCCTTGCAGCACAACCGAGACCTTCGCGTAGCCGCGCTGAATGTGGAACAGGCGCGCGCGCAAGCAGCCATCCGAGACGCCGACCTGTGGCCCACCGTGAACGCCGGCGTGGGCGGCAGCCGAGTACCCACCAACACCGGTGGGGTCAGCACCACCGTGACGGGTGGCTTGACCACCGCCGCCTACGAGGTGGACCTCTTCGGGCGCGTGCGGCAACAGGCGGACGCGGCGCAGCAGCAGTTTCGAGCCAGCGAATTCCTGCAGTCCGCCGCGCGCGCCAGCCTGATCGCCGCGGTGGCGGCCGCCCATGTGAGCCTGCAGGCCGACGAGGCCCTGCTGCGCATCACGCAAGACACGGTGCGCAGCCGCCAGGACAACCTGCAGATCGTGCAAGGGCGCGTGAAGGCCGGGGCTGCATCGGCCCTTGAAGAAGCGCAGGCGCAGGCCCTGCTGCAATCGGCGCGTGCGGCGCTGGCACAGGTGCAGCGGCAGCACGCCGCCGATGAAAGCAGCCTCGTGCTGCTGCTGGGCAGCCCCCTGCCGGGCGACTTGCCGACTGCGCGGGCGCTGGCCCCCAACCCGGGCCAGGCCATACCGGCCCTTCAAGCCGACCTGCCCTCTGAAGTGCTGGCTCGCCGGCCCGACATTGCAGCGGCCGAGGCGCAACTGCGTGCCGCGTCGGCCAATGTGGAGGCAGCGCGGCGCGCATACTTTCCGCGCATCACGCTGACGGCCTCCTATGGGCAGGCCAGCCGCGAGCTTTCATCCCTGTTCTCGGGCGGCAGTTGGGTGTGGGGCGTGGCGCCTCAGCTCTTGGCCCCCATCTTCGACGCCGGCCGAATCCGTGCCGGGGTGCAGCAGGCGCAGGCCGCGCAACAGGCGGCGGTGGCGCAATATGAAAAGTCCATCCAGGTGGCCTTCAAGGAAGTCAGCGACGCCTTGAATGCACGCCGCACGCTGGCCGACCAGGCGCAAGCCCTGCAGGCCCAGGTACAAGCCGAGGTGCAGCGGCTGCAACTGGCCGACACCCGCTGGCGCCTGGGTGCTTCGTCCTACCTGGAAGTGTTGGACGCGCAGCGGTCTTTGTATGCCGCCCAAACCGCATGGGTACAGGTGCAGGCCCTGGTGCTGACCAACCAGGCCACGCTGTACAAAGCCTTGGGGGGTGGGTCAGGCCAGGGTTGAGGGTGGAGGGTTGAGCAGCAGGGCCTGCATCATGCGGGCCTGCTCTTCGTTGATGCGGCCGCTGTCCAGCGCCAGCCGCATGCTGCGCAGGCTCAGGTCGGCATACAACTGCCGCTCCGGTGCGCCCACCGCATCGAAAGCCTGCAGATGGCGCGCCAAGATGCCCCTATCGCCGCGTGCCACCACGCCGGCCATGCCGGGGCCCAGGCCGCGAGACTCCATTGCACGCACTGTGCTGCGCAACAGGGGCAGCAGGGCCGCCAGGGCCTGCTCCGGTGCCACACCGAACCGGCCCCAGTGACGCACCGCTTCATCCATCAGCGTGACCACCAGCGAACCCGCATAGTGCGCGCTGGCGTGGTACAGCGCACGGCTGCCGGGTGGCAGTTCGAAGGGCTGCAGGTGCAGGCGGCGCGCCAGGTTCATGAGCGTGTCGCGCAGGCCTTCATCGGCGGCTTCCACGGCCACGGCGCATCCGGGCAAACCGGCCAGCGCGGTGTCGACATCACCAAAGGTGTGCAGCGGATGAAAACCGCCGGGATGGGCGCACGCCGCTTGCGCATGCATGAGCGCGCCCAATTCCGTGGCGCCACTGCAATGAACCACGGCCTGCCCGGCCCGCCACGCCAAGCCCTGGGCCACAGCCACGATCTGGTCGTCGTTCACCGTGATGAAGACGGTGTCGCATTCATCCACCACCGCCTGCGCGCGCGTGCACACCACCGGCGCCATGGCCGCCACCTGGCTCACGCGATGAGCCAGGGATTGCGCCGAGGCCGCGCTGCGGCTGCCGACCGCCGCCACCGGCGCGCCGCTCTGGGCAACGGCCACGGCCAACGTTTGCCCCAAGCGGCCGGCGCCAATGAAACCGATGCGCCCCAGCGTCGCGGGGCTCACGGAATGCGCACCACCACATTGCCGGCCACCGCAGACTGCTCCACCACCTCATGAGCGCGCACCATGTCTTGCAGGTCCAAGCACAGCGCAATGTTGTGCTGCAGGCTGCCGGCACCCAACATGCGCTGCAGTTGGGCCGTGGCACGCTGTCGATCGGCCGCTGTGAGGTGATAGACCATGAAGCACTTGAGCTGCAGGTTCTTCACGATCAGCGGGTAAAAAGGCAACTGCAGCTGCGGCGCACCACTGCCGTAGACCACACACTCACCGCCGGTGGCCAGCACATCAAGGTCTACGGCGCTATTGGCGGCAATGTCCAACTCGATCAGCCGGTCCACGCCACGCCCGCCGGTGAGCTCAGCCACGCGCTCGCGCACCGGTTCGTCGCGGTAACGGATGATGTCGTCTGCACCGGCCGCGTGCGCCAGCGCAGCCTTTTCATCGGTGCTCACCGTGGCCATCACCCGGGCAGCACCCAACTGCACCGCCATCTGTACCGCATAGTGGCCCACCGCACCGGCGCCACCGGCCACCAGCACCGTCTTGCCTGCCACGCCGCCATCCATCATCACCGCATGCAAGGCGGTGAGCGCCGGAATCCCCAAGCAGGCGCCGGCCTCCAGGCTGGCCGCAGCCGGCAGCACGACGGCCTGCTCGGATGGCAAACACACCTGCTCGCATGCCGTGCCATGTGGACGCCCCCAGGCGGCATTCCACAGCCACACGCGCTGGCCGATGCGGGTGCGGCTCACGCCATCGCCTACCGCTTCAACCACCCCGCTGCCATCGCTGTGCGGAATCACCCGCGCAAAAGGCATCACCGGACTGCGCAGCCCGCGGCGGGATTTCACATCGGAGGGGTTCACGCCCGAGCACTGCACCCGCACGCGAACCTCACCGGCTTGTGGCTGAGGTTCGGGCAAGTCCCCGATCTGCAGGACCTCGGCGGCCGGTCCCAGGCGTTCGTAGTAGACGGCTTTCATCCGCCCAAGCTTATCGCGACTGGTCAGGCGCGTTCGTACAGCGTGACCACGCAAGCACCACCCAGGCCCAGGTTGTGCTGCAGCCCCAGGCGCGCGCCCGGCACCTGCCGCTGACCTGCAGCGCCTCGCAACTGCTGAACCAGTTCGGTGCACTGGGCCAGGCCGGTGGCGCCCAAGGGGTGCCCCTTGCTCAGCAAGCCACCGGAGGGGTTGGTCACCACGCGGCCACCGTAGGTGTTGTCGCCATCCACCACGAACCCTTCGGCACCGCCGCGTTCGCACAGGCCCAGCGCCTCATAACTGATGAGTTCGTTGTGCGCGAAGCAGTCGTGCAGTTCCACCACATCCACATCCTGCGGCCCCACGCCGGCCGCTTCGTACACCTGGCGTGCCGCCTCGCGCGCCATTGAAAAACCCACCACCTCGCGCATGTCACGCTCACCAAAGGTGGCCGGCCCGTCGGTGGTCATGGCCTGGGCGCGGATGCGCACGCTGGCGTTGAGCCCCTTGCGCGCAGCATAGGCCTCGCTGCACACGATGGCCGCTGCCGCACCGCAGGTCGGCGGGCAGGCCATCAGCCGGGTCATCACACCCTCCCACATCATGGGCGCGTTCATCACATCGGCTTCCGTCACCTCCTTGCGGAACAGCGCCAGTGGGTTGTGCGCGGCATGGCGCGAGGCCTTGGCGCGGATCTTCGCAAAGGTGTTGAGCGATGTGCCGAATTCCTTCATGTGGGCCAGGCCTGCGCCGCCGAAGTAACGCAGCGCGAGCGGAACCTGACCATTGCCCACCAGTTCATCGGTGGCCTCGTCGAAGCGGTCGAACGGGCTGGGCCGGTCCTGGAACACGGCACCCAAGGCGCCGGGGCTCATGTGCTCGAAGCCCAGGGCCAGCACACACTCGGCCGCACCGCTTTGCACCGCCTGGCGCGCCAGGTAGAGCGCGGTGGAACCGGTGGAGCAGTTGTTGTTCACATTGATGATGGGGATGCCCGTCATGCCCACTTCGTAGAGGGCGCGCTGCCCCGCTGTGGAGTCGCCGTACACGAAGCCCACATAGGCCTGCTGCACATCGGCATAGCCCAGGCCCGCGTCTTCCAGGGCCAAGCGGGTGGCCGTGGCCGCCATCACAGGGTAGGGTTCGTGGGCGCCGGGTTTGGCAAAAGCAATCATGCCCACGCCGGCCACGATGACGGTTTGATTCATGCTCAGGCTCCCTTGAAGTCGGGCTTGCGCTTGGCGAAGAAGGCCTGCAAGGCCTCGGAGAAGTCAGCGGTGCGTGTGCTGTCCTGGAAGGCTTGGCTTTCAAGGTCCAGTTGCTGATCCAGCGTGTGGTCGAAGGACCCTCGCAACAAGCGCTTCATCTTGCCCAAGGCCAGGGTGGGCCCGTTGGCCAGCCGCTGCCCCAGCGCCAGGGTGTGCGGCAGCAATTCCGCCGCCGGCACCACCCGGTTGACCAGCCCCAAACGGTGGGCTTCCTCCACGCCGAAGCTCTCGCCAAGCAGGGCAATCTCCATCGCTTTGCGCAGGCCCACGATGCGCGGCAGGCTGTAGGAGCCCGACACATCGCAATTGGCCGCGACATTCACATACGCAAGGTTGAACTTGGTGCCTTCCGCGGCAATGGCCAGGTCGCAAGCCAAGGCCAGGCTGAGGCTGCCGCCGGCCACCACACCATGCAGGCCCGCCACCACCGGGGCATCCAGGGCCGTGAGCAAGCGCACCGCCTCGTGCATGGATTCGATGATCCGCCGGGCGGTTTCGGTGGCGTTGCCGGTGAAGGTGGAAAGATCACCACCCGCGCCGAAACCGCGCCCTTCGCCGGTGATCACCACCGCGCGCACGGAGGCATCCGACGACAGGGTGCGGCAGTGCTGCGCGAACAATGCCGCCGTGGGCACATCCAAGGCGTTCAATGCATCGGGTCGGTTCAGACGCAGATGCGCCAGACCGCCTTCACGGGTCAACAACACAGTGTCAGGGGATTGGGCCACAGCGGTCTCCAGTGGTGGAAGCAAAGCAGAGGGTTCAGGCGGTGACGGGTTCCGTCTGCGAAGTGCGGATGCTCAGCCCCTTGAGCAGCAGGCCGATGACTTCATCGGCGATCTGCGCCGCCGTCTGGCCACCGTCGGGGCGGTACCAACGCGCGATCCAGCTCAGGGCACCGGCGATCGTGAAAGCGGCCAGCTTGGGGTCGCAGGGGCCGATGGAGCCCTCCTGGATGCCCTGTCGCACGAGTTCACGGAACACCCGGTCCAGCCGGGCCTTCATGCGGCGCAATTCCACCTTGGCCTCGGCAGGCAAAGGATCTTCGCCCACGCGAATGACGCACATGCCGAAGTCCATGGTGGCGATCTCGGCGTACTGGCGCATCACGGCCACCAGTTTGTCGGCTGCATTGCCGCCGCTGGCGGTGACTTCATCAGCAGCCTGCTGCAGCATCGACAAACCGATGCGCACGCACTCGAACAGGATCTCGTCCTTGCTCTTCACATAGTAGTAAAGCGTCGGCTTGGTGACATTCAATCGGGCTGCCACCTGGTCGAGCGTGGAGGCCTGGAACCCCTGCTCATTGAACACCTGCGCCGCTGCGCGCAGCACCGCTTCACGCTTGGCCTCGCGTTCCTGCTCGCGGTCGGCCCGATTGGCCCATGGCGAAGGCGCCACGGCCGAAGGACGCCGGCGTCCGGCCTGGCCGGCTTCGGTCAGGCGCGGCAGTCGGGATGGGCGGGTGGTGGGCATGGTGGTCGGCGCAGGGGGCTGCTGGCAATCGGCTTTTCGCGCGTGGGCACGCTCAGCGATACAGCGCCTCAATCTCGGCCGCGTAGGTCTTCACGATGCTGGCACGGCGCACCTTCATGGTGGCTGTCACTTCGCCGTCGTCGTGGTCGAGTTCCTTGGTCAGCAAATGGAAGCGGCGGATCTGCGCCACCTGGGCCAACTGCTCGTTGCCCTGGTCCACTTCCTGCTGAATCAACTGACGCACTTCGGGCGTTTCCACCAGCGACTTGAAGGTGGTGAAGGCGATCTGCCGCTGCTCGGCCCAGGCGGATGTGGTCTCGAAATCAACCTGGATGAGAGCCGCCACATACTTGCGCGCATCGGCCACGATCACGCATTCCTTGATGAAGGGGCTGGCCTTCATCGTGTTCTCGATGGCCGAGGGCGTGAGATTCTTGCCGCCGGCAGTGATCATGATGTCCTTGATGCGGTCCACGATCTTGTAGTGACCGTCGCGGTGCTCGACCACATCGCCGGTGTGCAACCATCCGTCGCGTATGGCACCCACCGTGGCCTCTTCATTCTTGTAGTAGCCCTTGAACACCACCGGGCCACGCACCTGCAGTTCGCCCTGCTCGGACATCCGCATTTCGGAACCCTTGACCGGCGCGCCCACGGTGCCGAACTTCACATCGTTCAAGTGCTGGCCCAGTACCATGCCGCTGGACTCGGTCATGCCATACACCTCCACCAGCGGAATGCCCAGGGTACGGAAGTACATGACCAGGGATGGCGAAATGGGCGCCGCACCCGTCAGCGCCACCCTCACATCGCGCAGGCCGATGAAGTTCTGCAGGGAGCGGAAGACCAGCAGGTACCACAAGCCGAAGGTGAGCTTCTCGGCCACCGAGCGCTGTTCGGCCGCCTTGTGGGCGAAGGGCTTGCAAGAAGCCACGGCGCGCTCATAAAGCCAGCGCGGCAGGGCCTGCGCTTCCTGCATCTTGATGGCGATGGTGGAGGCCAGCTTTTCCCAGATGCGGGGCACGCCCAGGAACATGGTGGGGGCCACTTCGCGCAGGTCTTCCTGCACGGTGCGGATGGATTCACCGAAGTCCACGCGCGAACCCAGGTACAGCGGCACGAAGTTGGTCAGCATCTGCTCGGCCACATGGCACAGCGGCAGGTAGGACAGGTGCGAAGTGTGGGCGCCCAATTGCAGGCGGTCCACCACCGCCGGCGCCATGGCCGCGATGTTGCCGTAGCTGATCATGGCGCCCTTGGGCTTGCCGGTGCTGCCCGAGGTGTAGATCTCGAGGCCCGTGTCGTCTAGGGTTTGCCGCTGGAGCACCTGCTCGATCAACTTGGCATCGCCCCCCTGCCCCATGGCCTCCAATTCTTTGAAGCTCACCAGCAGGTCCGGCGCCGCCGCCTTCGCGTCTGCAAACCCCTTGTGCTCCACCATCACGATCTTGCGCAAACGCGGCAGCTCGGCCCGGGCCTGCAGCAGCTTGTCCACCTGCTCCTGGTCCTCGCACACCACCACCTCGCAGTCGGCATGCGCCAGCACATAGGCCACTTCGCTGCTGGGGCTGGTGGGATACACGCCCACGGTGACGCCGCCCACCAGGCCCGCGCCCAGCTGGGCCAGCACCCACTCCAGCCGGTTTTCAGACAACACGCCCACATGACCGCCTGCGTCCAAGCCCAGGGCCTTGAAGCCCAGTCCCACGGCGCTGGCACGCTGGAAATAGGCCGCCCAAGTGACGGGCTGCCAAATGCCGAAGTCCTTCTGGCGGATGGCCACTTCAGCTCCGCGTTGCAGCGCATGGCGGCGCAGCATCTGCGGCATGGTCAGGGTGTAGTCCACAGTGTTTCCCATCACCGTTCTCATCACGACAGCCAGCGCTTGCGGCGCTTGTAGTGCTTGAGTTCCTTGAAGCTCTTGGCGCCGCCCTCGCTGCCCACGCCGAGGTAGAACTCGCGCACATCGGCATCCGAGGCCAATTTGGAGGCGGTGTTGTCGATCACCACCTTGCCGGTTTCCATGATGTAGCCGTAATGCGCCACGGCAAGCGCCACCGACGCGTTCTGCTCCACCAGCAACATCGACACGCCGCGCTCGGCATTGATGCGGGCAATGATCTCGAAGATGGTTTCCACCAGCACCGGTGACAGGCCCAAAGAGGGCTCGTCCAGCAGGATCAGCTTGGGCTCGGCCACCAGCGAGCGGCCGATGGCCAGCATCTGCTGCTCGCCGCCTGAAAGGTAGCCGGCCAAGCCCTTGCGCCGTTCGTGCAAGCGCGGAAAGTATTCGTAGACCTTGTCGAGGTCGGCCTGTGTGGCCTTGCGGCCCGACAGCGCGTAGGTGGCCGCCACCAGGTTTTCCTCGACGGTGAGGTCTTCGAACACATGGCGGCCCTCCATCACATGGAACAGGCCCTTGCGCACGAGTTCATGCGGCTGCAGCGTGGCGATGTCCTGCCCGTCGAACTGGATACCGCCGTGGGTCACTGCGCCATTCTGCAAAGACAAAAGGTTGGAGACAGCCTTGAGCGTGGTGCTTTTGCCCGCCCCGTTGCTGCCCAGCAAGGCCACGATCTGGCCCTGGGGCACGGTCAATGACAAGCCGCGCAGCACCTGCACGGCCTTGTTGTAGACCACCTCGATGTTGTTGACCTGAAGAATGGCGCTCATGGTGAAAACCGCGGAAGTCGATCAGGTCTGCAGGTTGATCCAATCGGATGCCGCCACCATCTTCTGGGCCTTGAAGTCGGCCTTGTAGATGCGCCCGATGGGAATGGAGTTGCCCTTGATGGACAGGGGTACGCCAATCAGGCCGCCGGTGTCGAAATTGCGGATGGAACTCAGCGCGATCTTCATGTTCTTGCCGGTGAGTTCATTGCCTGCATCCAGCGTGCGCCGCGCCGCTTCCGTCAGCAGCATGGCCGCCAGGAAACCCTGCATGTAGCCAGTGCCCACATACTCCTTGCGCAGGCCGCGGATCTTGTCGAGCATCGCGCCCTTTCCGTCGCCGTCGTAGTAGTTGTAGGGCATCACACCCAAGAAGCCGTCAGCGTTAGGGCCCATGCGCATCACGGTGGTCTTGTCCATGGTCCAGAAGGTGCCCATGAACTGGGTCTTCAGGCCCAGGCTCTTGGCCTGGTTGATGAACTCAGGAATGGGTGCGGACACATAGCCGTGGAAGATGGTGTAGTCGGGGTCGGCGCGGCGCAACTTCACCACTTCGGCCGACACATCCACACTGCCCGGGGGCGTGACGATCTCCACCGCCACCTGCAGGCCCAGGGCCTTGGTGTCGGCGCGGAAGGCGTCCACCGGGTCGCGGCCGAATTCGGTGTCGGAATACACCAGGGCCACTTTGGCATTGGGCTTGGTGCTCTTGATGTAGCGCAGCAGGATGCCCACCATTTCCGCGTAGTCGGGGCCCACCATGAACTGGGCCGGGTAGCGGTCGGCGTTGCTGATTTCCTTGGCGAAGGAAGCGCCCGTCATCAGGATGTTGGCGTTGCGCTCAAGCTCGGGGTTCACCGCCTTCACAAAGCCGGTGGAGTCCGCGTAGTACAGGTTCACCTTGTTCTGGCTCGTCAGGCGCTTGAACACGGCCATGGACTGGTCCACCTTGTAGGCGGTGTCCTCGGCGATGTACTTCACCTTGCGACCCTTGACACCGCCGGCACCGTTGAGGATGCTCATGTAGTCCTTGATGCCCATGTCGATGGCAATGCCCGCAAAGGCGAACACGCCGGTCAGCGGCATGGAGGCGCCGAATACGATGTCTTCGGCCGGGGCGGTACCCTTCTTGGCCTGCGCCAGTGCAAAGCTTGGGGCCATGGCCGAAGCCGCGGCCCCCAGGCCCAGGCCCATCAGTTCACGCTTGTTGATCGTCATGGTGTGTCTCCTTGGTTGACATCAGGGGAAGGAAATCTGGCCTGCGCTGCCCGGGGGTGTTCTGCACGCAAGTGCTTCAGGTCTTGAAGGGCCAGAGGTGGAAAAAGCGGCGCACGCGCTTCCACACCTCGGCCAAACCCAAAGGCTCGAAGATGAGGAAGAGCACGATGAGCGCACCAAACACCATGGTGCGCACCGGCGACAGGATGAGAGTGGCGTTGCTCGACAAGGGCAGCACGCTCACCAAAATCTTCAGCAGTTCAGGCACCAGCGTCATGAACACCGCGCCCAAGACGCTGCCCAAGACGGTGCCCATGCCGCCCACGATGACCGCGGCCAGGAAGAAGATGGACATGATCAGCGGGAAGCTCTCGGGCGTGATGGCGCGGAAGAAGTAGGCGAAGAGACCACCGGCCACACCCGCGTAGAAGGACGAGATGGCAAAGCTCATCAGCTTGTAGGGCAGCAGCGGAATGCCCAGCACCTCGGCCGAAATGTCGCGGTCTCGGATGGCGATGAAGGCCCGGCCGATGCGGGTGCGAAACAGGTTGGCTGCACCCAGCAGCGCCAAGGCCGTCAGCGGCAGCACCAACCAGTACATCTTGAACGAGGTGTCCAACACCGCGCCGAACATTTCCGCCGGCGGCACGGAGATGCCCGAGGGCCCGCCGGTGAGGTCGGCAAAGTGCTGGAAGATGAAGTGGGTGATGACGCCCGCAGCGATGGTGGCAATGGCCAGGTACAAGCCCTTGACCCGCAGCGAAGGCAGGCCCACCAGCATGCCGGCCAGCATGGCCACCACGCCGGCGCCCAGCAGATTCAACACCAAGGGCGTGCCGTAGCGGGTTTGCAGGATGGCCGCGGTGTAGGCCCCCAAGCCCATGAAAGCGCTTTGGCCCAGGCTCACCAGTCCGGTGTAGCCGGTCAGGATGTTCAGACCGGTGGTGCTGATGATGTTGATGGCCACCAGGCACGACAGGTACAGCACATATTCGCTGGCCACAAAGGGCCAGGCCACCAAGGCCGCGGCCGCCACCACCAGCCAGGCCTTTTGGGTGCTGCTGTCGAACAGGGCTTGATCGCCCGCGTAACTTTGTTTGGCAGATCCGATGCGCATGGTCAGGCGTTCAACTCAAAGCCGTTCGATTTCGTGGGTGCCAAAGAGGCCATAGGGCCGCACCAGCAGGATCAGCACCAACAGCGAGAAGGTGGCCAGGATCTTGTATTCGCCGCCGATGTAAAAGCCCGTGAGCGCCTCCATCACGCCCACAATCACGCCACCCACCAGCGCGCCCAGCACGCTGTCCAGGCCGCCGAAGATCACCACCACCAGCACGCTCAGGCCGAATGAACCCATCACCGACGAGATGCCGCCGATGGAGCCCACCACGATGCCGGCCACACCCGCGATGACCGCCGCCACGCTCCAGGTGGCCGAAAACACGCGCGGCACATTGATGCCCATCGAGTACGCAGCCGCCTGGTCAGAAGCCGTGGCCCGCAGCGCCACGCCGCCGCGCCAGTAGCGGAAGGTCACCAGCACCGCGGCAATCAACAACACCGCCACCCAGAAGCCATAGAAGATCTTGGGCGCCATCAGGGCCTGCCCGATGGGGATGTGCTTGTTGGGCATGAACTCCACCAGGCGCTGCTGGTCAGCCGTCCAGATCAGTTCCACCAGGCCCACCATGATGGAGCCCAGCCCCACCGTGACCATGAAGGAGGAGATGGGCGACTCGCCCAACATGGGCCGAATCAGCCCGCGCTCCAAAATGGCCCCCATGGCTGCGCAGCCCACCAGGGACATGGGAATGGCCAGCCACACCGGCAGGTTCATGCCCGCGGTCAGTGCAAAGAAGAAGTAGGCGCCCATCATCAGCATCTCGCCGATGGCGATGTTCACCACACGGGTGGCCTTGTAGATCAGCACAAAGGCCAGGCCCGTCAGGGCGTACAGGCCGCCTGTGCCGACACCGGCCAAGGCAATTTCGAACAGCAACCAACCATCAAAGCCGTTCATGCGGCCTCCCCCTTGCGTTCAGGCACGCGCGCATGCAAGGGCAGGATTTGCGCCGAACCCTCGCCGCCTCGCGCTTGCGCGGCCTGTGCAGCGGCGTTGCGAAAGCGCTGGCGCAGCACCTCCACATCGCCTGCGCCCAGGTAGGCCTTGATCACTTCCGGGTCGCCCTGCACTTGCGCAGGCAGGCCGTCGGCAATCACCTGGCCGAAATTCAACACCACCACATGGTCAGACAGGTCCATCACCATGCCCATGTCGTGTTCCACCATCAGCACGGTCACGCCCCATTCGCGCCGCACATCCAAGATGAAGCGCGCCATGTCCTCGGTCTCTTCGCGGTTCATGCCCGCCACCGGCTCATCCAGCAACAACAACTTGGGCCGCATGGCCAATGCGCGGGCCAGTTCCACCCGCTTTTGCAGTCCATAGGAAAGCGCGGACACCGGCGCCTTGCGGATGTGGTCGATCTCCAGGAAATCGATGATGCGCTCTTCGATTTCGCGGCGCAGTTCCTCTTCCTCGCGCCGGGCCGATGGCGTGTAGAACAGGGCAGAAAGCGGGCCCGTTTTCAAGTGGCAGTGGCGGCCGAGCTTGATGTTGTCCAGCACCGTCATGCCGCGAAACAGCGCGATGTTCTGGAAACTGCGCGCCAGGCCCATGGCCGCGCGCTTCGGGGGCGGCACACCCTTGAGGTCATGCCCTTCGAACACGATGCGGCCGGCCGAGGGCGTGTAGAAACCCGACAGCGTGTTGAACACAGAAGTCTTGCCCGCGCCGTTGGGCCCGATCACGGAAGTGATGGAGCCAGGCTGCACCTCAAAGCTCACGCCATTGAGCGCCTTGACGCCGCCGAAGGACAAGGTGAGGCCCTCGACCGTCAACAACGGACTGGCGGACTGCGACATGACCCCTCCGATACCCATGCATCCACGCGGCCCACAACTGCCACCGCGCGCCCCTCAACACCCCGCTGAAAAACATGGCGAATGGCTTGAAGCCTTTCACCGGCGCCTGTGTGTCGGTCGTGGCCGCGGCGCTCTTGTTACCAGCGGGTAACTCGTCTTATCGTAGGTATTGGCTTCGACCGACTCAACGCGCGTTTTCCCTGATGAGGCCCGTCCGGTGGCGTCGCACCCCCTTGAATCGGTAGGCCCCGCAGGGGCATCCCACGCCCGGTAAGCTCACAACCGAATCAGGAGCATGCATGCATCACGCGCAAAAGCCCTCGGGCTTCACCGAGGAGAGGCACCATCCGTCCACGGGGTCGCATACCGCCGCTGGCGCCACCGAAACAAACCGCCGCCAGTTCCTGTTGATGGGCGCCGCCGCGGGCATGGGCCTCATAGCGGGATGCAGCCCGGTAGACCCGCGAGCGCGCGGACAGCATCCGGTTGTGGCCAGCCCTGACCAGGCCTCGACCGGCGCCGCGCTCAATGCCTGGCTGCGCATTGCGCCCGACGGACGGGTGACGGTGGCCCTGCCCCGATCAGAGATGGGCCAGGGCGTACACACCGCGCTGTCGATGCTGGTGGCCGAAGAATTGGAAGTGCCCTGGTCGCAGGTGGGCATTGAGGCGGCACCACCCGGGCGCGTCTATGCCAACACCGTGCTGCTGCACGGTTCGCTGCCCCTGCAGCCCGATGATGAAGGCTGGTTGGCCCGCGCCGCACACTGGGGCGCAGCGCACACGGCGGTGCTGCTGTCGCTGAATGTCACAGGCGGCTCCACCAGCGTACGCGCGGCTTGGGAGCCGATGCGGTGGGCCGGTGCTTCGGCGCGCGAGGCGCTGCGCGCCACGGCCGCGCGCCACTGGAAGGTGACACCGGCCGAATGCCGCGCGGTGCAAGGCCAAGTGCTGCACGAAGCGAGCGGACGGCGTATGGGCTATGGGGAGCTTGCGCGGCTGTGGTCGCTCGACCCGCTCACGCCGCCCTCGGACATCGCACTGAAGCCGGCCTCGAAGTGGAAGCTGATCGGCACCTCGCCCACGCGCTTGGACACCTTGCAGAAGTCGTCTGGCTCGGCGGCCTTCGGTTCGGATATCCAAATCCCGGGCCTGCGGCGCGCGGTGCTGCGCACCTGCCCCTTCCTTGACGGTCGCCTCGTGTCCTGCAAGGCTGAGCAGGCCCTCCAAATGCCCGGCGTTCGCGCCGTCCATGAATTTCCAGATTGGACCGTGCCCGCCGTGGCGGTGGTGGCCGACCACACCTGGCAGGCCCTGAAAGCTGCACAGGCGCTGGAAGTGGAATGGGACGCCGGGCTCCATGCGCAGCAAAGCACTGCAGCCCAGCGGGCCATGATGCAAGAGATGCTGCAAGACGAAGAAGGCACGCGGTTTCGCAACCTGGGCGACGCGCCCGCGCAATGGGCTGGCGCCACGCAAACGCTGCAGGCCGAATATGAAGTGCCCCATCTGGCCCACGCCGTGATGGAACCGCTGAACGCCACGGCTCGGTTCCAGGACGGAAGGCTCGAACTGTGGACTGGCACCCAGGCGCCAGTGCTCGCGCGTTGGCGCGCTTCGCAGATCGCCGATATTTCCATTGATCAGGTCACCCTGCACATTCCCTATCTCGGCGGCGGATTCGGTCGACGGCTGGAAACCGATGTGGTGGAACAGGCCACCCACCTGGCGCTGAAGATGCCTGGCACACCGGTGCACTTGATGTGGACACGCGAGCAGGACCTGCAGCATGACCGCTACCGCCCTGCGGCATTGGCGCAGATGAAGGCCGCGCTGCGCGTGGCCCCAGGGGGTGCAACGGGCCCGGGCGCATCGGCGGCCGCCCCGCAGTTGGCCGCCCTGCAGATCAAGGTGGTGGCCCCCTCACTGTCCGAGGCCGTCTCCCGCAGGCTGTTGCCCGCCGCGATGACCGACCCCCTGCCCACCCTGCCCGATAAGCTGCAGATCGAAGGTGCCTACGACCTGCCCTATGCAATTGAGCACCAACAGGTGGCACAGGTGCTGTGCCCCACGGTGCTGCCCGTGGGTTTCTGGCGCAGCGTGGGCCACTCCTACAACGCCTTCTTCACCGAATGCTTTCTCGACGAGATCGCACAGGCGGCAGCACAGGACCCGCTGGCCCTGCGCCTGCAACTCCTGGCGCATCGGCCCAGGCACCAAGCCGTGCTGCGCGCCGCAGCCGATGCGGCGGGCTGGGGTACACCGCCCGCGGCCGGCCGCGCCCTGGGCCTGGCCCTGCATGAATGCTTCGGCTCCATCTGCGCGCAAGTGGCCGAGGTGAGCACGAAGGAAGGCCAGCCGCGTGTGCACCGCATCGTCTGTGCCTTGGATGCAGGCTCCTTGGTGCACCCCGACACGGTGCGCGCTCAGCTCGAAAGCGGCATCCTCTACGGCCTGAGCGCTGCCCTTTGGGGCCAGGTGCCGTTGGAGCGTGGGCAGGTGCGGCTCAAAGGGTGGAACGACCACCGGGTGGTCAAGCTCGCCGACACGCCGCGCATCGACACGGTGCTGATCAACAGTTCCCACGCGCCCGGCGGAGTGGGCGAGCTGGGCACGCCGCCAGTGGCGCCCGCGGTGGTCAATGCCCTGGCACGGCTTGACGGTCAGCGCCGCAGAAAGCTGCCGCTGGTGGATATAGTCAAACCGTTGGCCTGAACCGGACCCCAAAGCGCGGTTCCGGCACCGGCCACAACCCCCTGGGCCCCATCCGGCCCGCAGACACAAGGTGAGCGCACATGACCAGGTTCCCACTCCCGTCCATGAAGCATCCGTTGGCCTCGCCGCGCGCAGGCGCTCCTGGCCCTCAGAGCGCTCTGGCAACCCTGCTGGCCACCGCCACACTGGCACTGTCGGCGCTGATGCCCCTGGGCGCCCAAGCGCAGCAGCCCGCCGCGACCCCGGCTGCCACACCGGCGGTCACCCTGCGCTGGGCCGCGCAGAACGACATCCTCACGCTGGACCCGCATTCACAGAACCACAGCACCACCTCGGCCATCCTGATGCACGCCTACGAAGGCCTGGTGCGCTACGACGCCGACCGCAAGATCGAGCCGGCCCTGGCCACCAAGTGGACTTACATCAGCCCGACGCAAGTGCGGTTTGAACTTCGCCGCAATGTGCGCTTCCACGACGGCACGCCCTTCACCGCCGACGATGTGATCTTCAGTTTCAATCGCATCCGTCAGCCCCAGGGCACCATGGGCATCTATGTCACCGGTATCGCCGAGATCCGCAAGATCGACAGCCACACGGTGGACTTCATGATGGCCGCGCCCAATCCGCTGCTGCTGCGCAACATCGTGGACTTCCGCCTGATGAGCAAAGCCTGGGCCGAGAAGAACAAATCCACCGATGTGCAGAACTACAAGGCCAAGGAAGAGAACTACGCCTCGCGCAATGTGATGGGAACTGGCCCCTACATGATCACCGGCTGGGTGCCCGACCAGCGCGTGACCATGAAGGTCAATCCGAACTGGTGGGACAAGAGCACGAGCAACATCACCGATGTGGTCTACACGCCCATCAAGAGCGACCCCACCCGCGTGGCCGCGCTGATCGCCGGAGATGTGGACCTGCTGACGGATCTGCCTACGCAGGATGTGGCCCGCCTGCGCCAGGACTCCAAACTCAAGGTGGTGGACGGCCCCGAAGTGCGCACCATCTTCCTGGCGCTGGACCAGCACAGCAATGAACTGAAATACAGCGACGTGAAGGGAAAGAACCCCTTCAAGGACAAGCGCGTGCGCGAGGCCTTGTCCATCGTGGTGGACCGTGAAGCCATCAAACGCACCATCATGCGCGGCCTGTCGATTCCCGCAGCCCTCATGGTGCCCCCGGGCGTGGAAGGTTGGAGCGCTGAACTGGACACCGTATCCCGGCCCGATGTGGACCGCGCCAAGAAGCTGATGGCTGAGGCCGGCTACCCCAACGGCTTCGAGTTCCAACTGAACTGCTCCAACAACCGTTATGTGAACGACGAAGAGGTCTGCCAGGCCCTGCTGCCCATGTGGGCCAAGATCGGCATGAAGGTGCGCCTGGTGGCCGAGCCCTTCGCGCAGCACAGCGTGCGCTTCCAGAACTTCGACACCTCGGCCTACATGTTGGGTTGGGGCGTGGCCACCTTCGATGCGCAGTACACCCTGCAGTCCATCGTGCGCACCCGCACCACAGGCGCCGACGGTAACTTCAACTTCGCCCGCGTGAGCGACCCGCAGCTCGACCAGTTGGTGGATGCGATGAAGACCGAAATGGACGCCACCAAGCGCATGGCCATGATGCGCGAGGCCCTCAAGCGCACCCGTGACGAACACCTGCTGCTGCCCCTGCATCACCAGATGCGCCCCTGGGCCATGAAGCCCGGCGTGACCACCCTGCACCGATCGGACGACCGCCCTGAGGCCCGATTTACCTCGGTGCGCTGAGCCTTTGCGGCTTTCCGCTCAGGACCGGCGCGCGACGCGCACACGCGCGCCGTCCTGCAGGGAAGCCGGTGGAAACACCACCACCTCCTGACCGGTGCGCAGGCCTTCGCCCAGCCAGGCGTGGCCCGCGCCCCTGCCCAACACTTTCACCGGCACCATGCGGGCACGCCCGTCCGTGATGGTGAAGACGGCGTGGTCAGCCGGGCGACCCGGCTGGGGGAAGACCGCGCTGACCGGAACCTGCAAAGCCTCTTCTGCCCGGCGCAGCACCACCTGGGCCCGGACGGTGTAGCCATCCCCCGCCGGCAATTCCTGCAGCGGCTCAATCCACACATTGACCCGCTGCTCTTCCAGCCCCAGTGCCGACACCTTCGTCGTCGCTGCAGGCTCGATCAAGCGCACACGGCCTTCGGCCTGACCGGTGCCACCACTGCGTTCGTCCCAGCCGCTCAGCCGTGCCAGGCTGCCGATGCGGATGCGCAGGGCTTCTTGACTGATCATCGGTACCACCACCTCGGGCCGGCGCACATCGGCCACTTCCATCACCACCGCCCCGGCAGGCAGCACCGCCTCATGGGCCTGCACCACGCGCAGCACCTGCACCGGCCCCGCTGCTGCCACTGCACGCCGGGCCACCGGCGGCAAGCCGGAAGCCGCCGTCAACGCCACGCGGGTCTGCTCCACTTCGTGCAGTGCCGCACTTTCAGCCGCTTGCGCAGCCTTCCAACTGCGCTCTTCGCGCTGAAGGTCCAGCACCGCAGACTCCACCTGCGTGCGGGAAATGAAGTCCTGCTCGGCCAACATCACCGCGCGTGCTGCGGCCACTGCCGCCCGCTGCCAGGCCACCAGGGCCACCTCCGCCTGCCGCGCCGCCCGCTGCCAGGCCGACTGCGCTGCCGCACCACGCGCTTGCCATTCCGCGCGGGTGCGGGCGTCCAGCAAAGTGGGCTGCATCGGGCGCACCCAGAACAGCACTTCGTCTGCAGCCGCCCAATGACCCTCCTTGATCGACGGACGCTCCAGCTCGCCCGCCCAGGGCATGGTGACCGCCATGCGTTCACGCACCCGCGCACGGCCGTCGTCCTCCACCGTTTCCTCAAAGGGCCTCACTTCTGCCACCGCTGTCTCCACCTCCACCGCCCGCGGCATGAAGGCCCAGACCAGTACAAGGGTCAAGCCTGAAATGGCCACTGCCATAGCCGCCACACGCCAACGCAGCCGCTGAACAAACCAGACTTTGAAGTCCATGGCGTCTATTCCCTCGTCTTGAGTGCAGCCACCATGTCCAGGGTCTGCACACGGCGCCACACCACCCAGGCGCTCCCGGCGGCTGCGGCCAACACACTCAGGGCCGCCCCGGCATAGGTGCGCGGCCACACCACCACCGGGAACTGGAACTGGTCGCTGCGCAAGCCCACCGACAGGCCCCACACCAACAGCCAACCCAACACCATGCCCAAGGGCAGCGCCACGGCCACCATCAGGGCCTGCTCGCCCACCATCAGGCGCGCCACCTCGGCGCGTGTAAGACCCAGCACCCGCAGGCTGGCCAATTCCCACGCACGCTCAGCCCAAGCGATGCGCGCGTTGTTGTAGACCACACCCACGGCCACCACCAAAGCGAAGCCGGTCATGATGCTGCTCATGATGCGGATGTTGCGGGCCGTGATGGTCTGCATGTTCTGCAGCAAGTGCGCCTTGCTGAAGGCGCCGCCCACGCGGGGCATGGCTGTGGTGGCGTGCAGCACTGAATCCAGGGCAGGCGCATCCACCAGCAGGCTGAAGCCATTGAACCGGTCATCCTCCTGCAGCAATCGGTTGAGCGTGGCACGGGTGGTGGTGGCGTTCAGGCCCATGGTCTCGCCCACCAGGGCCGACACGCGCAAGCGCGCCAGGGGCCTGGGCCCCTCCACCAGCTTGACCCACAATTCATCACCCACGCGCAAACCCAGCTTGTGGGCCAAGCGGTCGGTCAGCACCACACCGTCTTCGCTCAGCGGCACCACACGGCCCTGCACATCCACCAGCCGCTGCTGTTGGCTGTGCGGCTCCAGCCCCCGCAGTTGCACCCGCTGGCTGCGATGCCCATGCACCAGCGTGGCGGCCACGGAACGAGACCCCTCCACCGCCCGTACACCGGGCACGCGGGCCAGGGTGTGACGCGCGCTGGCACCCACCACTTCGGTGGTCATCAACTGCACATCGCCGCGCCACACGGTTTCGAATTGCCGTGTGACGATGTGTTCGATGGCGTCGCGAAAGAAGTTGCCCATCACCACCAAAGACAGCGCGCTGGCCATGCCCAGCATGCTGAAGAGTGAACGCCAAGGCCGGCGGCGCAACTGGCGCAGGATCATGCGCATCACCAAGGACAGGTGCAGGGCGCGCTCCATGGCCGCTTCCCAGCGTCCATGGCGAAAACGCAGAGGCGGCTGCGGCTGCATCGCCTGCGCGGGACTCAAGCGCAGGATACCCACCAGCGCCTGCGCCGTACCCGCCACCGCCGCCACCGCCGCCAGGGCCACCGCCTGCCACCACACGGTCGCAGGAATCACCAGGGGCAAGCTCGGAAAGCGAAAGAATTCGCCGTACAGGCCCATCAGCCACCGGCCCGCCCACACGCCCAGCAAACCGCCGGCAGCCACACCCAATGCCGCGATCACCAACACCATCTGCAGTTGGTGCATCACCAATGCGCCGTTGGAAAAACCCAGCGCCTTGAGGCTGGCGATCTGTTCGCGCTGCGTGGCCACCAGTCGCGTCATCACCGCATGCAGCAAAAAGACGGAGACCGCCGTGAATATCACCGGCAAGACCGTGCCCAAGAGGCGCTGCTCCTGTATTTCGTTGTCCAGCATCTGGTGCGAGGCCTGAAGGCGTCGGGGTAGCGCATCGCGTCCGCCCCAGCGCGGCATGAGATCCTGCAGCGCGGCCAGCACCGCCTCTTCGTGCGCGCCAGGCGCCAACCGTATCGACAGCCGCGTGAAGGCGCCCTGCAGATCCCAGGCAGCGGCCAAGGCCTGCTCGTCCACCCACAGCACGCCGTAGCCCTTCGGGTCGGGCATGCCCATGCCACCGGCAAACACCACATCCGGCGCCACGGCCAGAGCCGTGATCTCCAACACCTGCAGGCGGCCATTCATCAGCGCCTGCAGGCGGTCGCCTCGGTGCAGCCCTCGCGCCAGCGCAAATCCTTCGGAGATCCAGGCCGGCATCACACCGTCGCTGCGCAGAGCGCCCGGCCAAGTGCCGGCCACCACCTCAGCCGAAGTCGCCAATGTCACACCACCTGATGCGCCCTGGCGCAACATCGGCCGGTTCAGCGCCACCAGCCGACCCTGGGCCACGCCCACCAAGTGCCCCATCACCGGGTCTGCCACGCCCGGCAGCAGCAGCCGCGCCGGGCGCTCCACCGTGGCCTGCACCTGTGCCACGCCGGGAATGGCCTCAAACAAGGGCAGGGCTGAGCGCGGCGCGCGTCGTACACCCGCGAACACATCGGCCATGTGGGCCTGTGCATAGAAGCGGTCCCGCGCGCGCTCCAGGCTGTGCACGCAAGCCTGCGTGGTCAGCAAGGCACCCACCGCGCTGGCCACCACCAACGCGATGGTGAGCACCTGGCTCCACAGCCGCGCCAGGTCACGCGCCAGCTTGCGCTGCAGCAGCATCACCACGAGATGTCTTCCACCCGCGCCCTCCTGGCCGGTTGTTCGATACCGGCCACGCGCCCGTCGGCCAGGCGCACCACGCGGTCGGCCAATTCGGCAATCACCGCGTTGTGCGTGATCACCACCACCGTGGTGCCCAGGCGGCCGTGGATACCCAACAGGGTCTGCAACACCCGCTTGCCGGTTTCGCAATCCAGGGCGCCGGTGGGTTCGTCGCACAGCAGCACTGCCGGCTGTTTGACCACCGCCCGCGCAATGGCCACACGCTGTTGCTCGCCGCCCGAAATCTGCGATGGGAAATGTTGGGCCCGTTCGCTCAAGCCCACCTGGTCCAGCGCCTGGTCCACCGGCATGGGGTGCGGCACCAGCTCGGCCACCAGGGCCACGTTCTCCCACACCGTGAGGCTGGGGATGAGGTTGTAGAACTGAAAAACGAAGCCCACATGCTCGCGTCGAAAACGCGTGAGTGTGGCCTCATCGGCACCGTCCAGGCGCTGTGCGCCGAAGTGCAGTTCGCCACTGCTGGGCCTGTCCAGACCCCCCATCAGATTGAGCAGCGTGCTCTTGCCGCTGCCCGAGGGGCCCAGCAGCACCACGAACTCGCCACGCGCCACCTCCAGGTTGACTTCACGCAAGGCCTGCACCGCCGATGGTCCCTGGCCATAGGTCTTGCCCACTGCCACCAAACGGAACACCGGTGGCAGTGCAGCGGTGGCGTGGTCTTCGATGTGCTGGGCGTCGTAGGCGGTCTGCGGGAGCGTCACCCGCCCACACTAGGGGCTGCAGGCGGCGCCGGGCTGAGGCAGCGCAAGCCGGGCCCAAGCTCACGATTGAGTTCCATGCCCTGGCCTCAGCCCCACTCACTCGGTCGGAACAATGACATCATGCAGTCACCGTTACGGAGTCCACGCGCATGTGCGCCCACTACGAAAACATTCGCGACCCGCGCATCATCCGCGACCATTTCCGAGCAGAGCCGCTGCACGCCGATGTGGAGACGGAAGTGCGGCAGGATGTGTGGCCGGGCTACACCGGCAGTTTCATCGTACGGCCGCCCGAGGCCGAATTCGGCGACGAGGCCGTGGCCGAGCGCGTCACGTTGCCAGGCGTGTTCGGGCTCCTGCCGCACTGGGCGAAGGACGAGAAGCTCTCACGCCACACCTACAACGCCCGCAGCGAGACCGTGGCCGAGAAACCCAGTTTTCGGGATGCATGGCGCAAGGCGCGGCACTGCATCATTCCGGCACAGGCCATTTACGAACCCGATTGGCGCAGCGGCCGTGCCGTACCCACCCGCATCACCCGGGCCGACGGCTATCCCCTGGGTATCGCAGGGTTGTGGGACCGCTGGCGCTCGCCGCAAGGCCGCTGGGTGCACAGCTACACCATGCTCACGCTCAATGCGGACGCACATCCTTTCATGAACCGCTTTCACAAGCCCGGCGACGAAAAGCGGATGGTGGTGGTGGTGCCCGAAGACCGTTATGGCGCCTGGCTGATGGCCGATGCGCAAGCCGCGCGCAGCTTCATCCAGGCATACGCCGCCGAACAGTTCAGCTGTTGAACCGCCGGAGTGCTCTGCAGTGCCCCACAGAGCCTCCGACGGCCCTCGATTTCCTCAGCGCGCGGCAGCCCCTGCGGCGCTTCGTTCGACGACTCGGCTTTGCAGCCACTCGTCCAGCATCCGGCGGTCGTAATACAGGGGCTGCAGGCGGTCTCCCAAAGCCAAGCGGTGCGCATAGCCCAGGTCGCCAAGTTCATCCCGCCCCGATGCGAGCACAGAGGCACCTTGGCGCAGGGTCCAGCGCAAGGTGGCCCGCGGGCTGTCAACCTTGCCATTGAGCACGCGCACAAAGGGCTCACGGCCCACTGGCTGCTCGATGCCGGCCAGGTCCACATCCAACACTTCAATTTCCAGGCGCTGCGCGGCAGGCAGGCGCGCACCCCACGCCGCCATGTGATCCTGGAGGGTCTTGAGATTGCGCTCACGGGTCACGGCGCCAAAGCCGATGTCGGCATAGCGCAGGGGCTCCTGAAAAGACACCACCACTTCGCCGGCCTGCGCCAGCCCGGCGCTGCCCCACCCGGTCAACACCAACAGAAGTCCGGCGCACAACCGTCGCACAGTGTGGGATCGAACGACCATCTTCTTGCTCCCCATCTTTCATCACCGTTTCGCCCATGACCGCGAACCTCGTGTGTCCACGGACTGCACAGGACCACATACGGACCACGTACGGATAGCGCACGGATCGCATACCGGCGGCTCACCCGCAGCCTGCGAATCTTCTCAGACTCCCACCCCGAGCGCAAAGTTCCCATCCGTGCGGCGCCCACCCTCGACACAAGGGTGACAGGTGCACCCTTGGGGCTCTACGATGGCGGCTATGAGCAGTGTGCCCCTCCGCCCCTACGAACTCTCGGACAACCTGCGGGCGTCGTCCGGCACGGTGGGGCTCACCGGCACCCAGGCACTGGTGCGCCTGATGCTGATGCAGCGCCAACGCGACGAAGCCGCCGGCCTGCGCACCGCCGGTTTCGTCAGTGGCTACCGAGGCAGCCCCCTGGGCATGGTGGACCAGCAGATGTGGAAGGCCCGAAGCCTGCTGGACGCCGCCGGCGTGCAGTTCCTGCCGGCCATCAATGAAGACCTGGCCGCCACCGCCTGCCTGGGCACCCAGCGCGTGGCGCTGGATGAGGCGCGCCGCGTGGATGGCGTGTACGCGATGTGGTACGGCAAAGGCCCCGGAGTGGACCGCGCGGGTGACGCCCTGAAACACGGCCACATCTATGGCTCCAGCCCCTTGGGTGGCGTGCTGGTGGTGTGCGGTGACGACCATGGTTGCGTGTCGTCCTCCATGCCGCATCAAAGCGACCAGGCCTTGGCCCACTTCGGCATGCCCGTGCTGCACCCGGCCAATGTGGCGGAATACCTGGAGTTCGGCCTGTATGGCTGGGCTTTGTCGCGCTACAGCGGCGCCTGGGTGGGCTTCAAGGCCATCAGCGAAGTGGTGGAATCAGGCATGACGGTGAACCTGGACGCCGTACCCATCGACTTCGCCCTGCCGGTGCCACCCGAGGCCTTCACACCCAGCCAGAATCTGCATGTGCGGCGGGTGGACCTGCCCTCGCTGACGCTCGAATCCCGTGCCGCCGAAAAGCTTGACGCGGTTCGCGCCTTCGCACGCCTGAATTCGGTCGACAAGCATGTGGTGTCCAGCCCGCGCGCCACGCTGGGCATCGTCACCGTGGGCAAGGCGCATTTCGACTTCATGGAGGTGCTTCGCCGGCTCAACCTGGACCCCAACGCCCTGGCCGCCGCCGGCGTGCGCGTCTACAAGGTGGGCTTGGTGTGGCCGCTGGAGCCCACACGCATCATCGAATTCGCCCGCGGCCTGTCCGACATCCTGGTGATCGAGGAAAAGGCCCCGGTGGTGGAGCGGCAGATGAAGGAGCTGCTCTATTCCCTACCGGACGGCCAGCGCCCCCGCATCTCGGGCAAGACCACACCCGAGAGCCAGCCGCTGCTGTCAGCCCTGGGCGAACTGCGACCGTCGCGCATCATGCCGGTGGTCGCGCAGTGGCTGGCCCGCTTGAACCCGGCGCTCGACCGGATGAACCGCGTGGTCGACTTCACCATGCCCTGCCTGCTGAGCAACGAATCGGATGCCGTCAAGCGCCAGCCGTACTTCTGCTCCGGGTGCCCGCACAACACCAGCACCAAGGTGCCCGAAGGCTCGCGCGCCCTGGCCGGCATCGGTTGCCACTTCATGGCCAGTTGGATGGAGCGCCACACCGAAGGCCTGATCCAGATGGGCGCAGAAGGTGTGGACTGGGTGGCCGCCTCGCGCTTCACCGATGCGCCGCATGTGTTCCAAAACCTGGGCGACGGCACCTATTTCCACAGCGGGCTCTTGGCCATCCGTCAGGCCATCGCTGCCGGTGCGCGCATGACCTACAAGGTCCTGTACAACGACGCGGTGGCCATGACGGGTGGCCAGCCGGTGGACGGCCAGCTTTCCGTGGCCGAGATCGCGCGACAAGTGCAGGCCGAAGGCGCACGCCGCGTGGTGGTGGTGTCGGATGACATCGGCAAGTACGACAAGCACCACGCCGAGTTTCCGGCCGGCACCACCTTCCACGACCGCAGCGAACTCGACGCCGTACAACGCCAACTGCGCGAAGAAGCGGGCGTCACCCTGCTGATTTACGACCAAACCTGCGCGGCCGAAAAACGCCGCCGCCGCAAGAAGGGCGAGATGACCGACCCGCCCCGGCGCGTGGTGATCAACCCCGCGGTGTGCGAAGGCTGCGGGGACTGCGGCGTGCAAAGCAACTGCCTGTCCATCGTGCCGCTGGACACCGACTGGGGCCGCAAGCGCGCGATCGAGCAGAGTTCCTGCAACAAGGACTACAGCTGCATCAACGGCTTTTGCCCAAGCTTCGTCACGGTGGAAGGAGCGGTGTTGGCCAAGCCCACCGCGCGCCATTGGAATGAAGCCGATCTGGCACGCGAGGTGGCCGCGCTCCCGCAGCCCCGCCAGTGGGACTGGGGCGGTCCCTTCGACATGCTGGTCACCGGCGTGGGCGGCACCGGCGTGGTCACCGTGGGGGCGCTGGTGACGATGGCCGCTCACCTGGAAGGCCGACAGGCTTCGGTGCTGGACTTCATGGGCTTTGCGCAGAAGGGCGGCTCGGTGCTGTCCTTCGTGCGCATCGCGCCCACGGCCGACCTGCTCAACCAGGTGCGCATCGACACGCAGCAGGCCGACCTGCTGCTGGCCTGCGACCTGGTGGTGGGTGCCAGCGCCGACGCATTGGCCACCGTCAAGCACGACCGCACCCAGATCATCGCCAACCGGCATGAACTGATGACCGCGGCCTTCGTGCGCCAGCCCGATGCCACACTGCATGCCGATGCGCTGATGGACAAGCTCCACCATGCTGCCGGTGCCCAGCAGGTGCGCACCGTGGATGCACAAGGCCTGGCCGAGTCGCTGTTGGGCGACACCCTGCCCTCGAACATCATCATGCTGGGCGCCGCGTGGCAGGCGGGCCTGGTACCGATGTCCCTGACCGCGCTGGAGCGCGCCATCACGCTCAACGGCGTTTCGGTTCAGAAGAATCTACAGGCGCTGGCTTTCGGACGCCTGGCGCTGGCCGCGCCCGATGCGCTGCAGCGCTTGCGGGGTGTGGCTGCCGCCTCACCCGATGGGGATGCACTGGACGGTGAGCAAGGCCTGATCGCCCGCAGGCGACGCTTCCTCACCGACTATCAGGGCGCTGCATTGGCGGCGCGCTACGAGACCCTGGTGCAAGAGGTACGCCGTGCCGAAAGCGCCCTGGGCGGGGCCGCCGCGCAAGGCCTGCCCCTCACCCGTGCCGTGGCCCAGCAATACGCGCGCCTGTTGGCCGTCAAGGACGAGTACGAAGTGGCGCGCCTGCATCTGGGCAGTGACTTCGAGTCACTGCTCGCAAGCCAGTTCGAGCGATGGGACCGCATCGTGCACCACCTGGCGCCGCCCCGGCTGTCTCGGGCAGGGCCTGATGGCCGTCCCCGCAAGTCGGCCTATGGACCCTGGATGCGCACCGCGTTCCGATTCCTGGTGAAGTTCAAGGGCCTGCGCGGCACCGCACTCGACCCCTTCGGCCACACCGAAGAGCGGCGCCTGGAGCGCCAACTGGCGCGCGACTTCGAAGCCCTGGTGCGTGAGGAACTGCTGCCCGCGCTCACAGCCGAGAAGCTTCAGCTGGCCGTGCGCATCGTGAACGTGGCGCAGCAGGTGCGCGGCTTCGGCCCGGTGAAGCTGGCGAACTTGGCCACCGCGCGCGCGCAATGGGCCGCACTGCGAGACGCATGGACGGGCACCGTGCCCGTGACCCCGCCCGGCCCGGCGCGCGGCGAGCGCAAGGTCATTCCGATTCAGGCGAATTGAGGCGCCAGCGCCGCTCGGCCGTATCCCAGGCCGCCAGGGGCTGCAGGTCGGGCACCCAGGCCAGGCCCGATTTCGCATCGGACGATGCCGCCTGCGGCGTGACCAGCACATCCAGCAGCGCCGGCTGGCCCTGCGCGATCGCATCAAGCGCCGAGGCGATGGCCCCGGGCAGGTCCTCGGGCCGGCTCACGCGCTGCCCATGCGCGCCCAGCGCCCGCGCCAGGGCCGCATGGTCGGCAAACTGCAGTTGGGTGCCCACCACGCAGCCGTGGTTCTCCTGCTGGTCGCGCACCTCGATGGCCCAGCTGCCGTTGTTGGCCACCACCACCAGCATGGCCGCGCGATGGCGCACGGCAGTGTCCAGCTCCATCGCATTGAAGCCGAAGGCCCCGTCGCCGGTGGCCACCACCACCAGGCGCCCCGGGCACGCCAGCGAAGCGGCCACGCCAAAGGGCGTGCCCACCCCGATGCACCCCAGGGAACCTGGGTCCAGGTAGGTGCGCGCCGGCAGGCCCACGCGGGCAAAGCTCAGGAAGTCGCCCCCGTCGGCCACCAGCACCGCATCGGCCGGCATGCAGCGCCGCAACTCGGCAATCAGGCGGTTCGGGTGCATCAGCCCGTCGGTGCCTGAAGGCGCCTGGTCCAGGGAGGACGCCAGCCGATCCGCGCGCTGCTGGTGCTGCTGGCGCAAGTCCTCGGCCCAGGAACGGTCCAGCGCGCGGGCGCGGCTGCGGCCCAGCTGTACCAGGGCCTGTGTCAGGGCCTGCAGCGTCGACCGCATATCGCCCAGCAGTTCCACCTCGCCGCGTCGGTTGTCGCGCAGTTCCCCGGGCTGGTCGGCCATGCGAATGAAGCGGGCGGGCCCGAACACGGCCGGTGAGCCATAACCCAACTGGAAGTCCAGCCGGCGGCCGATGGTCAGCACCAGGTCGGCTTGGCCCATCACCGTGCCGCGCATGGCGGCCACCACGGAAGGATGTTCATCGGACACCAGGCCGCGGCTCTCACCCGTGTCCAGGTACACCGCGCCCAGGGTGTCCAGCAAAGCACTCAGCTCGGCACCGCAGCCCCGCGCGCCGCGGCCCGTGATCACCAGGGGCCGCCGGGCGGCCCACAGCAGTTCCGCGGCGCGCTGCACCGACTGGGGATCGGCCCACTGCCGTGGTGGCGTGCGCGCGCCCAGGCGCTCCTTCAGTTGCTCGGGGCTGCGCAGGCCCGGACTGATCTCAGCGCGCAGCGTGTCCACAGGGAAGTCCAGGTAGGCCGGCCCCGGCTCGCTGCCGTGCCCCCATGCGCGCTCGATGGCCTCATCGAGCTCCTGCAGCACCTGGTCGGGCTCGCGCACGGTGCGGGCATATCGCGTGAGCGGCGCCACGAAGGCGGTGTGCTGCATGTCCTGCAGGGCCCCTCGATTTTCCTGGGCGCGTGGGGGCGTGCCCGACAGCACCAGCACGCTGGCGCGCGCCACATGGGCATTGGCGATGCCGGTCATCGCATTGGTCACGCCCGGGCCGGCCGTCACCAGCGCCACACCCAGGCCACCGGTGATTTCCGCGTGGGCATGGGCCATGTAGACGGCCGCGCGCTCGTCGCGCACATCCACGATGCGGATGCCCTGCTCATGCAGCTTCATCCACAAGGGCATCACATGGCCGCCGCACAGACCAAACACGCGGTCCACGCCGCGGGCCCGCAAGGCGCGGGCAATCAGTGCGGCTGCGCTGTGGGGGCCGATCTCAGGTGCCGGGGTGGCCTGGTTCATGGACGCTCCTCCTGAAACGTGACAGCGGACGGACCGAACTTGACGGATTCGTCATTCGAAGATAAGTTTAGCACTCTGAATTCAGAGTTCACGTCATGAATCGCCTCCAAACCGTGTTCGATGCCGTGGCCACCCACGCCCGCCTGCAACCCCAGAAACCGGCCGTGCGTGACTCCCGGCGCAGCCTGTCCTATGCGCAGCTGCACGACCGCGCTTCGCGCTTGGCCCAGGCCCTGGGTGACCTGGGTCTTCAAAAAGGCGATCGCGTGGCCTTGTTGGCCTACAACTGCGCCGAGTGGATGGAGCTCTATGCCGCGTTGGCCGGTGCGGGGCTGGTGGCCGTCCCCATCAACTTCCGCCTCACGCCGGATGAGATGGCCTACATCGTCCATCACAGTCAGGCACGGTGCGCGATCGTGCAGCACACCCTGCTGGCTCAGCTGGAAGCGGTGCGCCGCGACTTGCCCGCAGTCGATGGCCGCTGCGTGGTGTTCGGTGGCCCACCACCCTCCGGCTGGCTGGCCTATGAACCGCTGATCGCACAGGCTGCGCCCCTGCAGCCCCCCAGCGCCGTGCACAGCCACGACATGAGCGCGCTCATGTACACATCGGGCACCACCGGCAAGCCCAAGGGCGTGATCCGCAGCCACGAAGGCAGCACGCTCATCGCCATGGCCACCGCGCTGGAAATGGGCTTCACCGGCGAGGACACCGGCCTCATGGTCATGCCCATGTGTCACGCCAACTCGCTGTACTTCAGCCACACCTTCGTGCACCTGGGCGCCACCTGCGTCATCGATGACCGCGCCAGCTTCGACCCCGAAGGCTTGTTGAGCACCCTGGCCGCGCAGCGCATCACCTTCACCTCGCTGGTGCCCACCCACTACACGATGATGCTGGCCCTGCCCAGCGACATCAAGGCCCGCCACGACGTGAGCCGCGTGGGCAAATTGATGATCTCCTCCGCCCCGGCCCGGCGCGAAACCAAGCTGGCCATCCTCGACCATTTCCGCAATGCCCAGCTCTACGAACTCTATGGCTCCACGGAGGCCGGCTGGGTCACCCTGCTGCGGCCCCACGAACAACTCGACAAGCTCGGGTCCGTCGGCCGGGAGTGGGCGATGTCAGGGCCCATCAAGCTGCTGGATGAACGGGGGCAGGAAGTGCCCGACGGCGAAGTGGGTGAACTGCACTCCCGCACGGCCTACGCCTTCGACGGCTATTGGCAAAACCCGGAAAAGACGGCCGAGGCCTTCAGGGGCGACTGGTGTTCGGTGGGTGATCTGGCACGGCGCGATGCGCAGGGCTTCATCCACTTGGTGGACCGCAAGAGCAACATGATCATCACCGGTGGCGAGAACGTCTACCCGACCGAAGTGGAAGCGGTGGTGGCCGCCCACCCGGATGTTCGCGATGTGGCCGTCGTGGGCCTGCCGCACGAGAAGTGGGGAGAATCGGTGCATGCGGTGGTCGTGCTGCACGAGGGTGCCCACACCACGGCCGACGAGCTGCTGCAGTGGTGCAAGGCCCGCATCGCCGGCTACAAGAGGCCGCGCGGGCTCACCCTGGTCAACGAAGCGGACCTGCCGCGCACGGCCACCGGCAAGATCCAGCACCGCCTGCTGCGGGAACGGCTCCTGCAAACCGAGCCCGCGCTAGACTGACGTTGAATTCCGCATTCCGAACACTGCATCCATGAAGGCACTGACTGCACAACCCAACCTGGTCGAACAGGTGCGCGACGCCATCCTGGCTGAAATCGCCAGCGGCGCCTTCGCGCCCGGCGACCGCATCATCCAGGAACCGATTGCCGCGGCCCTGGGCGTTTCACGCCAGCCGGTGCAGCAGGCCCTGGCCCTGCTGCGCAGCCAGGGCGTGTTGCAGGATGCACCGGGCCGCGGCCTGCAGGTGGCCGGCCTCGACCCCTTGCATGTGCAGCACATCTACGACCTGCGCGCCGCGCTCGAAGGCGTGGCCGCACGCCGCGCCGCCGAGCTCAATGCCGAGCGCGCCGCCAAGCTGGGCCCCGCGCTCATCGAAGCGGGCCGCAAGGCCGTGGCCGCGGGCTCCGTGGCGCGCATGAGCGTGGCGGATGTGAAATTCCACGAGTTCATCTACGGCCTGTCTGAAAACCCGCTGATCGCACCCACCCTGGAGCCCCACCTCACCTACACCCAACGGGTGATCGGCGAAGTGTTGGTGCGCGATGAAGCGCCCACCGACATCTGGGACCAGCACGAGGCCATCCTCAAGGCCATCGCCTCGGGCAAGGCCGACTGGGCCGAGCAGCTCGTGCGCACCCACCTCACCCAGGCCGCAGGCTTCATGATCCAGCGGCTGCGCAAAGCAGCGCAGCCCTAGCCGCGCACCCGCTCAGGCGGCCGACCCCTCGGGCTCCACCTTCAGCGTCCCTCGGCGAATCTGGTCGCGCTCCAGGCTTTCGAACAGCGCCTTGAAGTTCCCTTCGCCAAAACCCTCATCGGCCTTGCGCTGGATGAATTCGAAGAACACCGGACCCAAGACCGGCTGGCTGAAGATCTGCAGCAGCAGGCGCTTCTCGCCACCGGCGGTGGTGCCATCCATCAGAATGCCGCGCGCGCGCAACTCGCCCACCGGCTCGCCGTGTCCGGGCATGCGCTCGTCCAGCATCTCGTAGTACACCTCGTTAGGTGCGGTCATCAGCGGCACACCGGCCATCTGCAGGGCGTCCACCGAAGCCAGGATGTCGTCGGTGAGCAGGGCGATGTGTTGGATGCCCTCGCCATTGAACTGCATCAGGAACTCTTCGATCTGCCCCGTACCGCCGCGCCCCGACTCCTCGTTCAGCGGAATGCGGATGAGCCCGTCGGGGGCCGTCATCGCCTTGCTCGCCAGCCCCGTGTACTCGCCCTTGATGTCGAAGTAGCGGATCTCGCGGAAATTGAAGAGCTTCTCGTAGAACGCACTCCAGTAGGCCATGCGCCCCCGGTAGACGTTGTGGGTCAGGTGGTCGATCAGCTTCAGGCCGTGGCCCACCGGGTGGCGCTGCTCCACCGAATCGCAGCCGGGCAGGAATTCGAAGTCGATGTCGTAGATGCTCTTGCCGTCTTCAAAACGGTCGATGAGGTACAGCGGCGCACCCCCGATGCCCTTGATGGCAGGCAGGCGCAGCTCCATCGGGCCGGTGGGCACATCCACCGGTTGCGCGCCCAGCTCCAGCGCCCGCGCATAGGCCTGGTGCGAATCCTTCACACGAAAGGCCAGCGCGCAGGCGCTCGGACCATGCTCGGCCGCAAAGTACCCCGCCAGGCTGCGCGGTTCGCGGTTGACGATGAAGTTGATGTCGCCCTGGCGAAACAGCACCACATCCTTGCTGCGGTGGCGGGCCACCAGCGAGAAACCCATCCGCTCGAACAGCGGCTCCAGCACACCGGGCTTGGGTGAAGCGAACTCCACGAATTCGAAGCCCATCAAGCCCATGGGGTTGTCGTGCAGGTCAGGCATGCGTTGTCCTTCTTCGGTTCGGTGTGGGTGTCCAAGGTGGTCCGGGGGGCCTGCACCCCGGCTTTTGGCCGAGGGCACGCCGCCCGCAACCGTCACATTTTGTCGCGGAATACCGGCCCTGATGCGCGGGTTGGACGCGTGGCCTGAGAATCGACATCACGCACTTTCGACCCGCGCCAACTCAGCCACACTTCCGTCATGAACACCCTTTTGCGCAGCCGCCATACCCGCCGCCAAGTTCTGCGGGTGCTGGGCGCAGCCTCGTGCGGCGTATGGGCTTGGGGTATGCAGCCTGCCCGCGCGGCGAATGCGCCGTCGAACACAACGGCGGGACCGCGCAGCGCCACCGCCAAGACCTCGCCTGCAAACCAAGCCCCCTACGACGCCCTGGAACTGGACTGGCTGGACGCCTCCCGCTCGCGGGCCGTTCCCGTGCGCCTGTACATGCCGCACAGCGCCACCCCTGCCCAGCCTGCGCCCCTGGTGGTGTTCTCCCACGGCATCGGTGGCTCGCGCCGGGGCTATTCCTACCTCGGCACCCACTGGGCCAGCCAGGGTTGGGCCAGCATGCACCTTCAGCACGTGGGCAGCGACCGCGCGCTGTGGACGGGTGGCCTCTTCTCGGTGATCGGCCGGTTGCAGGCCGCGGCCCAGGATGCCGAAGCCATTGCCCGCGCACAGGACCTGCGCTTTGCACTGGACAGGATGCTGTCCGACGAACTCGGCCGCCGCATCGATTCCAGCAGCATCATCGCCGCCGGGCACTCCTACGGCGCCAACACCACGCTGCTGGCAGCCGGTGCCCGCGTGCCGCGTGAAGGCGGCGCCATCGATCTCAGCGATGCGCGCATCAAGGCCGCCATCGTCATTTCGGCGCCACCCTTCTATGGTGAAGGCGACCCCTCCTTCATCCTGGGCTCGGTGCAGGTGCCCAGCCTTCACATCACCTCCACCGAAGATGTGATCCGTATCCCAGGCTACTACAGTGGCTTGGCCGACCGCCTGTCGGTCTTCGAAGCCACCGGCAGTGCGCGCACATGGCTGGCGGTGTTCGAGGGCGGCTCGCACAGCATGTTCACCGATCGTGCAGGCACCGGTGGAGTCACCCTCAACCCCAAGGTCAAGGCCGCCACGAACGAGCTCTCGATGGCCTTCCTGCGCAGCGTCTTCGACGGCGACACCGCCGCCCTGCTGGAGTGGCCGCGCCAGCACGCACCCATCCTGGCGCGCTTCAGCGCCAACA
>CAMCTE010000003.1 GCA_945878385.1 Azohydromonas lata NBRC 102462
TGGCGTCAAACCCACCGCACGGGCCGAAGCCCTGTGGCCGGTGGTGCAGCAAGCCCTACACGCGCTGCGCAGCGAATTCGCGCCTGAACACTACGACCCGCTGACGCAGGACCATACTTTCCTGCTGGCCATGGCCGATGCCACCAGCGCGGTGTTGCTGCCGCCTTTGCTGCGCGAACTGGGCCGCAGCCGGGCGCGCGCCACGGTGCGGGTGATTCCCTTGGCCACCCGAGACCCCAGCGACACGCTGGAACGCGCGCAGGCCGATATGGCCGTGGGCCACTTCCCCGACCTGGTGATGCGCCTGGAACGCGCACAGCGCGCCGGCGAGCACTTGCCCTTGCGGGCCGAGTGCCTGTACCGCTCGGAATACGTGTGCGTGATGCGGCGTGAACATCCTCTGGCGCAGCAGCCGCTGACCTTGGAGGCCTATTGCGCCGCCGAGCACCTGCTGGTGAGTTTTTCCGGGCGTGGGCAGGGCCTGGTGGACGACGCCCTGGCCGCCATGGGCCGCAGTCGCCGCCTGGCGCTCACGGTCAATCAGTTCTTCACCGCCGGCCAGGTGGTGGCGCAAACCGACCTGCTCACGGTGTTGCCGCGCTCCTTTCTTCCCGTGACCGGGGTGGCCGAAGGGTTGGCCGTGCGTGACTTGCCCGTGCCCCTGGCCCCGCTGCAGGTGCACCTGCTGTGGCACCGTCGGCACGACCGCGATCCCGCCCACCTGTGGATGCGTGAACAGGTGGCGGTGCAGGCCCGCGCGACAATGCCCACATGAAAGCCGACCTCACCAACGCCGAAATCGACGAACTCGACACCCTGCTGCAGCAGGCACCCGCGCCGCTGGAGCCACTGGATGTGGTGTCGCTGGACGGCTACCTGTGCGCTGTGGCGGTGCAGCCGCGCATCGTCAGCCCGCAGGATTGGCTGGCCCGCGCACTGGACACCGATGGCAGCCGTTGGCCGCCTGCTTCCATGGACGAAGCCTGGCTGGACCGACTGCGCGCCCTCATGCAGCGCCGCTATGAGGCCCTGGTGCGGGGCATGGCCGAAGAAGGCTTCTTCGACCCGGTGGTGACGGATGAGTCGGCTGACCCGGCAGTTGACACGCCAGTTGACACGCCAGTTGATGCCGCAGGCGCGGCCAATGAACCGGTCGTGACACCCGACCCTGCCGAAGACGAAGACCCCGCCATCGCCGCGTTGCCCGCCCATTCCCGCCCCTTGGTCTATTGGGCATCGGGTTTCCTGTACGGTGCCCAAACCTTTGAGGGCCTGATGGAGCACCCGGATGATGCGGTGCACATCGCCATGTCGCGCATCCTGCGCCACCTTCCACCCGAGGGCGAGGAAGACCGCGCGCTGGTGGCCGAACTCGACGAGCAGGTGCCCCTGCGCGACACCACACACGCCATCGAAGACGCGGTGGAGGCTGCCGTGAGCCTGTGGAAGCTCACCGAGCAAGACCGCCTCACGGTGCGCACGGTGCAGCGCGAAGGCGCCAAGGTGGGCCGCAACGACCCCTGCCCCTGCGGCAGCGGCAAGAAGTACAAGCAGTGCCACGGCAAGGCTTGATTCGGCGCGGTGCCGCCTGATGCGCCTGCAAGTCCTTTCCGACCTGCATCTGGAAACGGAATCGTTCGACCCCGAGCCCGCGCCCGGGGCCGACCTGTTGGTGCTGGCCGGTGACATCGACACCACTTGGGCGGCCTACGAACGCTTTGCCGGCTGGCCGGTGCCGGTGCTGGTGGTGCCGGGCAACCATGAATTCGACCGGCGCGAACTGCGGCAGGCCTTGCCGGCCTTTCGTGACCACTGTGCGCGCTATGGGCTCACGGTGCTGGAGCAGGACGAACACCTGCACACCGCACCTGACGGCCGCCGCATCCGATTCCTGGGCACCGTGCGCTGGAGCGACTTCGAGGTATTCGGCCCGGCCAAGCAGGCCAAGGCGATCAAGGCCGCGGGCTACTTCCAGAAGGTGATGCAGGCCACGCGCGAGGCTCAGGTGTTCGACGCGGCAGCGGTGCGGGAGGAAGCCCTTCAGTGCCGCGATTGGTTGCGGGCTCGGCTGAGCGCAGGAGTGAGTGAATCAGCGTTGGCTGAACCGAGCGCTGCCGCAGCGGATGCCACCATTGTGGTCACTCACTTCGCCCCTAGCCTGCGCAGCGCGGATCCCCGCTACGGCACGCAACCCACCACCGCCAGTTTTTGCAACGCCGACGACGACCTCATCGGCCAGGCCGACCTGTGGATCCACGGCCATGTGCACTGGAGGCCCGACTACACCGTGCCGCGTGCCCAAGGCGGGCACACCCGCGTGGTGTGCCAGGCCCGCGGCCTGCCGCGCAAAGGCGAATCGGAGGGTTTTGATCCGATGCGCTTGTTCTCCGTTTGACCTGGCGCAAACACGCCTGCGGGCCGCGCTTCTAAAGTGCAACCGTTGGTTTCATACGAAACCACCGCAGACCACTGGCGGCATGCCGCAAAAAACCGGAGAGCACCCTGCATGAAGATTTTGTTGGCCGTTGACGGCAGCCCCTACACCAAGCGCATGCTGGCCTATGTGGCCGCCCATGACGAATGGCTGGGCGCGCACCACGAATACACCATCGTCACCGTGGTGCCGGGGGTGACGCCGCGGGCCGCAGCGGTGTTGGAGAAGGATGTGCTCAAGGCGTACTACGAGGAAGAGGCCGAGAAGGTACTCAAGGCCGTGCGCACCTTTTTCAAGCGACAGGTGCCGGCGCCTGCGGATTTTGTGGTCAAGGTGGGCCATGCGGCCGAGCAGATTGCGGCGGCCATCAAGAAGGCCGACCCCGACCTGGTGATCATGGGCTCGCACGGCCACGGCAGCCTGGGCAACCTGGTGATGGGGTCGGTGGCCACCAAAGTGATGGCGCACACCACCGTGCCGGTGATGCTGGTGCGCTGATCAGCGCCGGCGCGGCACACCGGGGCGCGTCGACTTCACGCGCACCGGCCGGCTCACATCGGCCAGCAGCAGGCAGCCCCGCACCAGGCTTTCTACCGCCTCTTCCATCGAAGCCGGGGGCTCCAGGCTGTCAATCTCTTCCAGCAGCGCATCGGCGTCTTCCAGGTCGGCCGGGTCCAGGTGCTGGTACAGCTGGGCCAGCGCCTCGATCAGTTCGGGCTCTTGGCTGCCTGGCCCTTCGGTGAGCGCCGGAAATTCCCCACAGGCCGTGGCAAAACCCAGCACCCACGGCTGAACCGCTTCCAAGGGCAGGGTGTCCTCGTCCACATCGGTGATCCAGGGGTCGAACCACTGGCGCGCTTCAATCAAGGCGTTGAGCTCTTCGAAGCGCTGCTGCACCAGGGCTTGCAGCCGCGCGCGCGGCGGCCATGCAGCCGGCAGCGGCCGGCCTTCCTCATCGGTCACCAAGGGCAGCCAGCGCGAAGGCGGCAGGCGCCGGGGCTGCAGCAACACAGCGGCCAGAAACCCGTCCAGCGCAGTCAGGTCCAGCGCTTGCAGCGGCGCGGGCACCTGTGCCAGCAGTTCGTCCAGCTCGGCGAGTTCGGCTTCCTGCAGGGGCTGCGGCGCCGGCCATCCACCACCGTGTCCGCCACCGTGAACCTCGCCAGGCGCGCGCGGTGCTGGGCCCGGCGCGCCCTTGGCCCTGGTGCCATGTGGGGGGCGGCCATGTGACAGGCGGCGTGGGGCTGAGGGCTTGGGGCGGCGGGGAGGGTTCACCGCCGGATTGTCGCCTTGGCTGGCCACCGGGCCACCGGACCACTCGGCAGCGCAATTCCCACGCCGCACCCGCCTACGCCCATCGCCGTAGACTTGTGTTTTACGTGCGTTGTCAACGCCGCCACCACCAACCGTTCCCCGACAGGAGACCGCCATGGGCGCCCCCGCAGCCTTCACCGCCACCGCCGAGATCACCCATTGGATTGGCGGACAGCGTGTGCCCTCGTCGGGCAACCGCCGCCAGCCGGTCTTCAACCCGGCCACCGGTGCGGTGTCGCGCCAACTGCATCTGGCAGAAACTGCCGATGTGAACGCGGCCGTGGCCAATGCGCAGACGGCCTTCCAGGCCTGGGCCGACACGCCGCCCATCCGGCGCGCGCGGGTCATCAACAACTTCTTGGCGCTGATGAACCAGCACAAGGACACCCTGGCGGCCATGATCACCGCTGAACATGGCAAGGTGTTCACCGATGCGCAGGGCGAGGTGATGCGCGGCATCGACATCATCGAATTCGCCTGCGGCATTCCACAACTTCTGAAGGGCGACTACACCGACCAGGTGTCCACCGGCATCGACAACTGGACCATGCGCCAACCCTTGGGCGTGGTGGCCGGCGTCACGCCCTTCAACTTCCCGGTCATGGTGCCCTGCTGGATGTTCCCCGTGGCCTTGGCCTGCGGTAATTCCTTCATCCTCAAGCCCTCCGAGCGCGACCCTTCACCGTCACTCTTCATGGCCGAGCTGCTCAAGCAGGCCGGCCTGCCCGATGGCGTGTTCAATGTGGTGCAGGGCGACAAGGTGGCCGTGGATGCCTTGTTGTCCCACCCCGATGTGAAGGCCCTGAGCTTCGTGGGCTCCACGCCGATTGCACAGTACATCTACGAAACCGGCGCCCACCACGGCAAGCGGGTGCAGGCCCTGGGCGGCGCCAAGAACCACATGGTGGTGATGCCCGACGCCGACATCGATCAGGCCGTGGACGCTTTGATTGGCGCGGGTTACGGCAGCGCCGGTGAGCGCTGCATGGCCATTTCGGTGGCGGTGCTGGTGGGCGATGTGGCCGACAAGGTGGTGCCCAGGTTGGCCGAGCGCGCACGCGCACTGAAGATCAAGAACGGCATGGAGCTCGATGCCGAGATGGGCCCCATCGTCACCCGCGAAGCACGCGACCGCATCGAGGGCTACATCAAGCTCGGCGTGGAAGAGGGCGCACAGTTGGTGGTGGATGGCCGAGGCTTCAAGGTGCCGGGGCATGACAACGGCTTTTTCACCGGCGGCACCTTGTTCGACCATGTGACGCCGCAGATGCGCATCTACAAGGAAGAGATCTTCGGCCCCGTGCTGGGTTGCGTGCGTGTGGCCGACTTTGCTGCTGCCGTGGACCTGATCAACGCCCACGAATTCGGCAACGGCGTGGCCTGCTTCACCAGTGATGGCAATGTGGCCCGTGAATTCGCGCGGCGCATCCAAGTGGGCATGGTGGGCATCAATGTGCCCATCCCCGTGCCGATGGCCTGGCATGGCTTTGGCGGCTGGAAGAAGAGCCTGTTCGGCGACATGCACGCCTACGGCGAGGAAGGCGTGCGCTTCTACACCAAGCAAAAGAGCGTGATGCAGCGCTGGCCAGCCAGCATTGGCAAGGGTGCTGAGTTCGTGATGCCTACGGCCAAGTAGTCGGACCGGAGGTGGTCGTCCGCGTGCACCTTGGACCAGGGGCGTGACTTGGTCGATGTGAGCTGATCAGCCCCGAAACTGCTGGATGGCCTTAGCCGCCCGCTGGGCCGGAAACGGGCAGGGCCGTTTGGACCACTGATTGCGCAGACCCCACGATCACCACCTGCACATAGTGCTGCGCGGCGTCGTCCAAGCCGGGCCGTGATGTGTTCTCGGACGGAGAAGTGCTGAGAACGGGAACCACCAACTCAGGCGCTCGCGGTGAGGCCTCCACCGTGACGGCGCCCAAGCTCACATCTTCAAGCCGCGCCATCCCGCCAGGCAACACCAGGTCGCCCTCGAGGCTGGGGACATAGAGAGTCGCACCCGGTTCCAGGCGATCAGGGTTGTCGCTGCCGGGCAAGCCGGTGAGCGCGGGCGTGAAGAAGTTCGTGAGTTCAGGCGCGTTGCCCTCTTCGGGCGGCGAGACGCTCAGTTGACCGGTGCGCACCGGGCCGGTGTGGACGGTCACGGGGCTGTCGTGAAAGGTAACGCGGGTTTCGGTGAGCTGGATGGTGCTGTTGTCGGCGACGGCAGCCTTGACCAATTCGCCGGTGCCGCTGTTGACTTTGGTTTGCGCGCGCAGGCCGGCATTGGCCACCGCTACGCCATGCGCCAGGCCTTCATTGCCCGCCGATTGAACGGCCTTGCTGACGGTTTGTGTTGAGATTCCCATGGGTTACTCCTTGTGTTGTGGGGAGTCCCAGTGTTGATGCTCGTGGGGCTTTGCGCATCCCGCATGAGGGTGGCCCTGATGGGCGCGCCCGCGGAACGGCACACCCTGGCGGGTGCACCCCACCAGGCCGCCCATCGACCCATGGGCCACTCTGGCCTACCATTGCGCGCATGAGCCCTGTTCTATTGGTGACCGGAGGCAGCCGGGGTATCGGTGCCGCCGTGGCGCGGCTGGCGGCTGCCCAGGGCTGGGATGTGGCAGTGAACGCGGTGCGCGACATGCGCACTGCGCAGGCGGTGGTGGACGAAATTCGCACCATGGGGCGCCGCGCGATGGCGGTGCAGGCCGATGTGTCCGACGAAACGGCGGTGTGTGCCCTGTTTGAGCGCATCGATGCCGAACTTGGTCCCCTGCGCGGCCTGGTGAACAACGCCGGCGTCGTGGATGTGGCCCAGCGGGTGGACGAGATGAGCCTGGCCCGCTGGCAGCGCATGTTCGCCATCAATGTCCAGGGCACCTTCCTGTGCACGCGCGAGGCATTGAAGCGCATGAGCACCAAGCACGGCGGCACCGGTGGCGCCATCGTGAACCTGTCTTCGGCCGCGGCGCGTCTGGGGTCGCCGGGGCAGTATGTGGACTACGCAGCCGCCAAGGCTGCTATTGATACCTTCACTTTGGGCGTGGCCCGCGAAGTGGCCACCGAGGGTGTGCGTGTCAACGCGGTGCGCCCGGGCATCATCGACACGGACATCCACGCCAGCGGCGGCCAGCCCGACCGCGTGCAGCGCATGGCGCCGCAGGTTCCCATGCAGCGTGCAGGTACAGCCCAGGAGGTGGCGCAGGCGGTGATGTGGCTGTTGTCGGATCAGGCCAGCTACACCACAGGCAGCTTGGTGGACGTGGCCGGTGGGCGCTGAGCCGCACAGCGTTGAGCGATCACGCTACAGTGTGCAGATGAACCCGAAAGACGAGCAGACTTCATCACCGGCCCGCGGGTTGTTCCCTGCGCCGCGGCTGGGCAAGGCGCTGTTGGTGCTGACCATCGTGGCGGCCTTTGGCGTGTGGTGCATCGGGCTGCCAGCCCAGGCGGGTAGCCTCGCGTCTTCGGCGGCGTCTTCCGCACTGGACAGCCTGAGCACCTCGGTGGGTGTGTTTTCCAACGCAGTCAGTGGTGTGAGCACCTCGTCGTCGCCGGGGGGCGGCAAGGTGGCACAGGGCGACTATCGCATCGAGCGTGCGAACACCGTGGACGCTGCCACACCTCGCGTGGCCTTGGGCCTGCAGCCCACAGACGATTCGGTTGCCACGGGCGCGCGTGCCTGGGAACTGCTGTTGCCCGCAGCGGTGGCCACGGCGGCCGCCCTCGAGCCTGGGCAGGTGCTGACGGTCCGCGAGCGGCCCTACGGGTTCGGCTTGTGGCGCGCTGGTTCCGAACAGCCTTTCTATCTGGTGGTGCATGACGATTGGGCGCATGCACTTCAAGCGCGTCCTGTACCTGCCCGATGAGGGTCGGCTGAGCGCGTGTCCGGCGGCGCGGCCGGGCGGTGCGCGTACGCCGCCATGAACACGCGTGGAGCCCGCGCCTGCCGAGCCTGGTGCCTGCGCGCTGCGCTTGGACTCGCAGCCTCGTGCGGCTGGATGGGGTGGGCGCAGGCTGGCGCACCCGCATGGGCCTCCTGCCCGACGCCGCCACCGTCAACGGCGACCGGTGTGGATGTTCTGCTGCAGATGGCCGTGATCATTCAGGACGAATGGCATCAGCGTGCCGCGCCTGTGGCCCTGATCTCGCGCTCCGGTCTGAACCTCGGCGCCATCGGGCACCGGTATTCGCATGCCGGCTTCCTGAGGCCGGCGCGGCGTGACGACCACGCCGGCGCGCCCGCAACGGTTGCGGTGCGGCAGCTGTACTTCGACTGCGAGACCGCACAGCCGCGCGTGTTCGACGAGGGGCTTGCCGGCTTTGTGCGTGGTGTGGCCACCGATGCCCTGCCCCGCTTCAGCGCGGTGTGGTGGCCGGCTGATGACGCCCATGTGTTGGCGCACGCAGTGGGCAATGACGAACTGGCCTTGGCGATGTTGGCCACCACCTACCAAGCGCAGGCGCACGTATGGAGCCTGCACACTCAGAACTGCAACCAGTGGTTGGCGGAGGTGCTGGCTGCGGCCTTTGGCGGGGCGCGGCAGCGGGCTTCCGCCCAGCAATGGCTGAGGGCACAGGGCTACACCGGCAGCGTCGTGCAACTCCCTTGGGTGGGGTGGTTGGTGGCCGCTGCGGTGCTGCCCCACATGGGCTTGCAGCATCACCCCGGGAAGGACTTGCAGGCATTGCGGCTGGAGGTCTCTCTGCCCGCCTCGCTCGAGGCCTTCGTGCGCAGGCGCTGGCCGCAGGCCCAGCGGGTGGAGTGGTGCTTGCGCGGGCGCGAGGTGGTGGTGCGCCGGGGTTGGGAGCCGCTGGATGAGGCGTGTTCGCCTGGGCCGAATGATCATACGCAGGCATTGCCGCCTTAGGTTTGGCCCTTGAAAACGGCAGGTTCGCACCGAATTGCCACAATGCGGTCTCCCTTCGGCTGAAGCCAAGTCTGCACCTACAGCCGTTTGCTGCCTACAGGCAGCCCAGGGCGGCGCCTACAGCCTGCCTGAACACTGCATCAACCCCACCAGATGAAGTCATCGAATTCGTGGCGGCGGCCCTCTCCGCGCATCTCTTTGAGCGTTGTGGCTTCCATCGGCGTGGCCAGCCTGACCGGCTGTGCGGCGCTGCCGCCTGTCAGTGCGCCCGGCATGCCCGCGCCGGCGCAATGGGCGGCCCCGCTTCCGCATGAGGCGGCCTGGCCACACGAAGGCCGGCTCGACAAATTGGTGGACTGGTGGAAGCAGCAGTCCGACCCTGCCTTGGCTGCGTTGGTTGAGGCGGCGCAGGCGGTGAGCCCCACCATCAGCAGTGCCGAGGCGCGCCGTGCGCAGGCACAGGCCGAGCGAACGGCCAGTGGCAGTGCACTGGTGCCGCAGTTCGACGCGGTGGGCAGCGCCCAGCGCCGCAGCGCCACCCCGCCATTTCCGGCGGGCGAGGTGTTCCAGGGCGCCTTGCAGATGAGTTGGGAGTTGGATGTCTTCGGTGGCCAGCGTGCGCAGAATCAGGCTGCACAGTGGCGTGCTCAATCGGCCGATGCCGCCTGGCACGAAGCCCGCGTGTCCGTGGCTGCCGATGTGGTTCTGCAGGTGTTGTCGTGGCGCCATGGCCAGGCCACCTTGCAGCTTCTGCAGTCCGACGCGCAGGCAGCCAGCCGCAGCGCCCAACGGGTGCGCCGCATGGCCGATGCAGGGCTGCAGGCCCCAGAGCAGGCGGCCCTGGCTGAATCTGCAGCAGCCGAGGCGCGCAACCGCAGCCGCGCGCAAGTGCAGCGCTGTGATTCGGAGGTGAAGGCGCTGGTGCAGTACACGGGCTGGACCGATTCGCGCGTGCGGGAGCAATTGCAGGCGAAGGCCGAGCCTGCCGTGGGCCTGATGGGGGGCTCGATGCGCCATGTGCCTTCGCTGCCGGCGGCCACGCTGGCCCAGCGGCCCGATGTGTTCATGGCAGCGGCGGCGGTGGCGGCGGCGGCGGCGGATGTCGGCGTGCAGCACGCCCAGCGCTTCCCGCGCGTGGGGTTGAGCGGCTCCATCGGCCGGCAGAACAGCCAAAGCGCAGCGGGAAATGTGTCCCTGGACACTTGGTCTGTGGGCCCTTTGAGCGTGAGCCTGCCGGTGTTTGACGCTGGCCGCCGTGCGGCGCTGGTGGACGCGGCCCGGGCGCGGTATGACGACGCCCTGATGCAACACGGCGCGGTCGTGCGCCGCGCGGTTCGCGAGGTGGAAGAGGCCTTGTCGGGGCTGGACACCACCGCCCAGCAGGAACAGGACGCCCAGCTGGCCCTGGACCGCGCCCGCAGTGCACTCAAGGCGGTGCAGTTGCGCGAACAGCGCGGCCTGGCCTCGGCGCTGCAAGTGGATGAGGCCTTGCGTCGAAGTCTTGGCGCCGAAGCGGCGTGGCTGGATCTGCAGCGCAGCCGGGCGGGCGCGTGGGTGGGCCTTTACCGAGCCGCCGGCGGTGGGTGGACCCCTTCACAGCCCGCTACCGCCAGCCAAGCCACCTCGAACATCCGTTGAACCCAACCATCATGATGAACCATCTGTCTTCAACCACCCCGTCTCTTCGTTGGTCGATGCGGACGCTCACGCTGGCCTTGATGTGCATGAGCGCATGGGCTGTCGCGCCTTCCAGCGCCTGGGCTCAGGCCGGCGCCGCCGGGCCAGCCCCGGCCGCCAAGGCCGCGCTGACGGTGAATGTGGTCAGCCCGGTGCCCGGCCAGTGGACCAGCGCCCTGCCCGTCAACGGCAATATCGCCCCCTGGGCCGAGGCCTTGATCGGCAGCCAGGTCAACGGCCTGCGCCTTGTGGAGGTGTTGGCCCAGGTGGGCGATGCGGTGAGCGCCGGGCAACTGTTGGCTCGCTTTGACGAGGCGCCCGTTCAGAACGACTTGGCCCAGGCCCGCGCAACCTTGCAGGAAGCGCAAGCCCAACTGCAGGATGCGGCAGCCAATGCACAGCGGGCCAAGAGCCTGGCCGGAACGGGCGCCTTGAGCGCGCAGCAGATGGGGCAGTTCGAGGCGGCCGAGGCCGTGGCGAAGGCGCGCGTGGCCACTGCGCAAGCGGCCGTGGCCGCGCAGGAATTGCGCCTGCAGCACACCCGTGTGGTGGCGCCGGACGCAGGCTTGATCAGCGCGCGCAGCGCCACCCTGGGCGCGGTGGCCGGCTCGGGCCAGGAGTTGTTCAAGCTGATCCGCCAATCCCGGCTGGAATGGCGTGCCGAGGTACCGGCGGCTGAAGTTTCGCGCGTGAAGCCGGGTACGGCTGCACGCCTGAATACGCCTTCAGGCGCCGTGGTGCAAGGCACTGTGCGCAAGGTGGCGCCGTCGGTCGATCCCCAAACCCGCAATGCGCTGGTCTATGTGGACCTCAAGACCAGCGAGGGCAGCGACGCCCGCGCCGGCATGTACGCCCGCGGCGAACTGCGCTTCGATTCACGCCGCGCGCTGATGCTGCCGGCGTCGTCCGTGCTGCTGCGCGAGGGCTTTGATGTGGTGCTGGTGGTGGATGCCCAGCAGCGCGTTCGCCAGACGAAGGTCAAGGTGCTCTCGCGTGAAGGCGAGCAGGTGGCGGTGGAAGGATTGGATGCCAAGGCCCGGGTGGTGGCCCGCGGCGGCGCATTCCTGGGCGACGGAGATGCCGTGAAGGTGCTGGAGGCGGCCGTCAAATGAATGTCTCCTCCTGGTCGATCCGGAACCCGATTCCGGCCATCATGCTCTTCGTGCTGTTGACGCTGGCCGGGGCGATGAGCTTCAAGGCGATGAAGATCCAGAACTTCCCGGACCTGGACTTGCCCACCATCAGCGTGGTGGCGGCGCTGCCCGGCGCTTCGCCGGCGCAACTGGAAACGGAGGTGGCGCGCAAGATCGAGAACTCGCTGGCCGCCGTGCAGGGGCTCAAGCACATCTATTCCAAGATCCAGGATGGCACCGTCACCATCACGGCCGAATTCCGGCTGGAGAAGGGCACGCAGGAAGCGCTGGATGAAGTGCGCGATGCCGTCAACCGCGTGCGTTCGGAGTTGCCCGGCGACCTGCGCGACCCGCAGATCAGCAAGCTCAATGTGGCCGGGGCCCCCATCCTCAGCTATTCGATTGCCAGCCCGCAGCGCGATGACGAATCCCTGAGCTGGTTCGTGGACAACGAGGTCAGCAAGGCCCTGCTGGGGGTGAGTGGCGTGGGCGGCGTGGCGCGTGTGGGGGGTGTGACGCGCGAGGTGCAGGTGGCGCTGGATCCTGCCCGCATGCTGTCCCTGGGGGTGACTGCGTCTGACGTGTCGCGTCGCCTGCGCGCGGTGCAGCAGGAATCATCCGGCGGGCGCGTGGAACTCGGCGGTGCCGAGCAGGCCGTGCGCACCTTGGCCACGGTGAAATCGGCCGAGCAGTTGGCCGCGCTGGACATTCCCCTGAGCGACGGTCGCCGCGTGATGCTCTCGCAAGTGGCCGCCGTGCGCGACACCGTGGCCGAACAACGCAGCGGCGCCCTGCTCAACGGCCAACCTGTGGTGGGCTTTGAGGTCACGCGCAGCAAGGGCGCCTCCGAAGTTGAAGTGCAAAAGGGCGTGGAAGCCGCCTTGGCCAAACTGAAGGAGACGCATCCTGATGTCGTGGTCGACGAGGTCTTCAATTTCGTAGACCCTGTTCAGGAAAACTACGACGGCTCGCTCGTCCTGCTGTATGAGGGCGCCATCCTCGCGGTGATCGTGGTGTGGTTCTTCCTGCGCGATTGGCGTGCCACCTTCGTGGCTGCCACCGCTCTGCCCTTGAGCGTGATCCCGGCCTTCGTGGGCATGTGGGCGCTGGGCTTTTCCATCAATGTGGTGACGCTGCTGAGCCTGTCGCTGGTCATCGGCATTCTGGTGGACGACGCCATCGTGGAGATTGAGAACATCGTGCGCCATCTGCGCATGGGCAAGTCTCCCTACGAAGCGGCGATGGAGGCGGCCGATGAGATCGGTCTGGCGGTCATTGCCACCACCTTCACCCTGATCGCGGTGTTCCTGCCCACGGCCTTCATGTCGGGCATCGCCGGCAAGTTCTTCAAACAGTTTGGCTGGACCGCTGCGCTGGCGGTGTTCGCTTCCCTGGTGGTGGCGCGGGTGCTGACGCCCATGATGTCGGCCTACCTGCTCAAGCCCATCGTCACGAAGGGCGAGCCGCCGGATGGCCCCATCATGAGCCGCTACATGAAGGCCGCTGCGTGGTGCGTCAAGCACCGCTGGCTCACTTCATTTGGCGCGGGGGCCTTCTTCGTGGGCTCGATTGCCTTGATCCCCCTGCTGCCCACCGGCTTCATTCCGCCGGATGATTTTGGGCAATCGCAGGTGAGCATTGAACTGCCGCCGGGCAGCACCTTCAAGGACACGCGGGCCGTGGCCGAGCAGGCGCGGGCCTTGTTGCAGGACCACCCTCACATCAAACAGATCTACACCGCCATCGGGGGCGGTGCCGCAGGCAGCGACCCCTTCATGCCTGGTGGCGCACCCGAGGCACGCAAGGCCACGCTCACCCTGACCCTCACGCCGCGCGTGGACCGGCCGGGCCTGCGCAAGCAAGTGATCGAAGGTGAGATTCGTGACCGCATGCAGAACCTGCCCGGCGCCCGTGTGACCGTGGGCTTGGCCGGCGCCAGCGGCGAGAAGTATGTGATGGTGCTGTCGGGCGACGATGGGAATGCACTGACCGAGGCCGCGCGCGATGTGGTGCGCGACCTGCGCGCCATTCCCGGCATCGGCAATGTCACCTCGTCTTCAAGCCTGGTGCGGCCCGAACTGGTGATCCGCCCTGATTTCGCTGCTGCGGCCGATGCCGGCATCACGGCCGAACAGTTGGCCGACACGCTGCGCATTGCCACAGCGGGTGACTTCGACCGCGCGCTGCCCAAGTTGAACCTGTCGCAGCGCCAGGTGCCCATCGTGGTGCGCCTGCCGGCCGATGCCCGACAAGACCCGGCCCTGTTGGCGCAACTGCCCATCCCCACGCCGCGTGGGCCGGTGCAGTTGGGCACGGTGGCCCGCATCACCCTGGAAAGTGGCCCGGCGCAGATCGACCGCTTCGACCGCCGGCGCAATGTGAACCTGGATGTCGAACTCAACGGACAGCCCCTGGGCGATGTGGCCGCTGCCGCGCAGAATCTGCCCAGCGTGCTGAACCTGCCCGCCGGTGTGAACCAGTCGACCTTCGGTGATGCCGAGGTGATGGCTGAGCTCTTCCAGAGCTTCGGCCTGGCCATGCTCACGGGTGTGCTGTGCATCTACATGGTGCTGGTGCTGCTGTTCGGCGGTTTCATGCAGCCGGTGACCATCCTGGCCGCACTGCCGCTGTCTTTGGGTGGTGCATTCGTGGCGCTGCTGGCCACCAAGAGCGCGTTCTCCATGCCTTCGCTCATCGGCTTGATCATGCTGATGGGCATTGCCACCAAGAACTCGATTCTGCTGGTGGATTACGCCATCATCGCCATGCGCCAGGGAATGAACCGTTGGGACGCGTTGCTGGACGCTTGCCACAAGCGCGCGCGGCCCATCGTGATGACCACCATTGCCATGGGCGCGGGCATGATGCCCATTGCCCTGGGTTGGGGGGCCGACCCGAGCTTTCGCCAACCCATGGCGGTGGCCGTGATTGGCGGCCTCATCACCTCCACGCTGCTCAGCCTGTTGGTCATTCCAGTGGTGTTCACTTTCGTAGATGATGTGGCGCAGTGGGTGATGCGCCGCTTCCGGCGCGCCCCTTCAGGAGCTGCATGATGAAACCGTTGGATCGCAGGCAATGGTTGTGTCACGCCGGCCGTGCGGCTGGTGTGATGGGAATGGTGGCTGCGGGCACCGGCGCAATGGGCTTGGCTTCGGCGCAACAAGCCGCGGTGGCCTTCGACCCGCTAGACCTCGCCCGTGCCCGTGAACTCATTGCGCAGGCGCAGCGCAGCGAAGTGGCCTGGCGCCTGGTGCGCGAATTGGCCGAAGGCATTGGCGCGCGACCGGCAGGCTCTGAAGGCGACCGCCGCGCAGTGGCCTGGGCCCAGCAGGCGCTGCGCGGCCTGGGTTTGCAGAATGTGCACACCCAGCGCATCGAGTTGAATGTGTGGCAACGCGGCCCGGGTTCGGCCCGCCTGTTGCCTGCCGGACAGGGTGGCGGCGCTCCGCGCGAAATGGTGATGGCCGGCCTGGGCAACAGCATCTCCACCCCGGCCGAAGGCCTTCAAGCCGAAGTGGCTTGGTACCCCAGCCTGGCCGCCTTGATGGAAGAGCCCGCCGACCCGACCCGCTCGCGGGCCAACGGACGCATCGTTTTCATAGATCAGAAGACCGAGCGCGCGCGCGATGGCAGTGGCTATGGGCGATCGGTGGGGGCGCGTCTCAACGGGCCGGTGGAAGCGGCGCGGCGCGGAGCGGTCGCCTTCGGGTTGCGTTCCGTGGGCACCTCGGGCGGCAGCGCACCTGAAGGCGCACCCACCAATGCGCAGCGCGATGCCCAGCGCATTGCCCACACCGGCGCCACCCGGTACGACTTGCGCGTCAAGCCCATTCCGGCGTTCGCCGTGTCTGTGCCGGACGCGGATGTGATCGCCGCTCGGGTGGCCCAAGGTGAGGCGCTGCAGGTGCATCTGAGGATGGACAACCGCAGCGATGTGCCGGCTGCCACGCACAATGTGATTGGCGAGGTGCCCGGCACCGACCTGGCCCAAGAAGTGGTGATGATCGGTGCACACCTGGATTCCTGGGATCTGGGTCAGGGCGCGGTAGACGACGGCGCCGGTGTGGCCATCGTCAGCGCGGCTGCAGGCCTGATCGCGCAGGCGCGGCTGCGGCCGCGCCGCACCATCCGCGTGGTGTTGTTCGCTAATGAAGAAAACGGCTTTGATGGCGCCATCGCCTATGGCAAGGCCTATGCGCAGGTGCCGCACCAGCTGGTGGCTGAAAGCGACTTCGGAGGTGGACGCATCTACCGCCTGGCCAGCCGCGTCCAGCTTGCGGCGCTGCCTTTGTTCGCGCAGATGGCCGAGGTGCTCAAGCCCCTGGGCGTGGAGCCGGGTGACAACAACGGGAACCCCGGGCCCGACGCCGCCTTCTTGATGCGTTCGCAAAAATGGCCGGGCTTGGCCCTCAGCCAGGACGGCACCCGCTACTTCGATGTCCACCACACCGAGCGGGACACCATCGACCAGCTTGACCCCACCGACCTGCAACAGAACACGGCCGCCTGGGCTGCTACGGCGTGGCTGGCTGCGCAGGCGCCATTGAGTTTCAGCCCGGTGCCGCTGCGCTAGGGGCCGCACGCGGCCGCTGCCGGTAGAAGGTCATGGGCTCGGCCTTCAGTTGCTTGAGCACCTGCTTGCGCATGGCACCCACCACATGCATCTCACAGGGCCTGCAGTCGAAGCGCAGGGTAAGCCGGTCGTCGCCGTGCTGCAGCACCAGGGGCTCAGCCCGCACCGTGCCCTGTACGCCTGTGACGCCCTTGGCCTGCTTGGGGCACAGTGACAGGCTCCAGCGCACGCAGTGCTTGGTGATCATCAGGCTCACCTCGCCCAGTTCCTCGTGGCTTTCATAGGCTGCACCCACCACCTTCACGCCGTGCCGTTCATAGAAGGCAGCGGCCCGGGTGTTGTAGACATTGGCCAGGTAGCTCAGCGTGTCCTCAGGGTAGGGCACAGGGGGCTCCAGCGGCGCGGCGCGGGGCAGGCGTGGCAGGGCCTGCAGGCGCGCTTCGTCAAGAGCCTGCACCGCCTGGCGGCGCAACGCATTGAGTTGGGCGGCTGAAAGGAACCAAGCTTGGTGCAGGGCCCACCGCACGCGCCGCGCGGCGTACAGGGTGTTGCCCAGCTTGGCCAACTGCTCTTTCGTGGAAGCCTCGGCGCGCTGTGCGTCGTTCGCGGGTTCGGGCGTGAAGGGCGCCCGCACGCTCACCTTCACACCGTCTTCGCTGCGCAGGGTCAGTTCCAACGCGTCCACCGTTTCGCACAGATCTTCCATGCAGGCCCCGGGCGCAACGCCTGATGGAATCGCAGGCGCCTTGCCGGGGGCAGCTGTCGTGGATTTCGACTGCTTCATCCGAACCTGTGCCAGCGTGATGTCCACCGCAATGCGCCGATCTGCCGAAGGCTTGGACAGCAAGCGCTCCCAGGTCATGTCGCGGTTGCGGCTGATGGCTGTGTCGCGCCGCAGGTCCTTCAGGTCGTGCACGCTCAGGCCCCTGGCCTGCTGCGGTGCCACGCGCCAGCGCGTGCCGCCCAGGTGCGTGGCGGTGTTCACAGGCACACCCTGCAATTCACCCTGCCGGTCCCACCAGGTGAGTGCATCGCCGTTGTTCAGCGTGATCGCGGCATCACCCGTGTCCACATCGAAGTGCGATTCGCTCACCGCCACCGCGTGCCCCACCGGCATGCCGGCATGCTTGGGCGTGTCGAAGGCACCGATGTCGCCGCTGTCCACGGCGCGGCGCCCGTTGACGAAGTAGTCCGTTCCGCCCCGGTTGTAGGCCTGCTCGGGCTGCGGCGTGAAGGTGTAGGTGCAGCGCCCGGCGCTGGCGCGGGCCAGTTCGGGCCTGCGGTCGAGGATGGCGTCCAGCAAGAGCCGGTAGTGTGCGGTCACGTTCTTCACCGTGGCCATGTCCTTGTAGCGGCCTTCGATCTTGAAGCTGCGGATGCCCGCGTCGATCAAGGCTTCCAGGTTGGCGCTCTGGTCGTTGTCTTTGACAGACAGCACATGCTTGTCGTGCGCCACCACGCGGCCTGCGGCATCTGTGACGGTGTAGGGCAGGCGGCATTCCTGTGAACAAGAGCCCCGGTTGGCGCTGCGCCCCGTGTGCGCATGGCTGATGAAGCACTGCCCGCTGTAGGCCACGCACAGGGCGCCGTGCACGAAGAACTCAAGCGTGGCTTCTTGCACCTGTTCAGCGATGGCGCGAATCTGGTGCAGGTCGAGTTCGCGCGCCAGCACCATCTGAGAAAAACCGACATCCTGCAGGAACCTCGCCTTCTCGGGTTGGCGGATGTCGGTCTGCGTGCTGGCATGCAGCTGGATGGGTGGCAGGTCCAATTCCAGCAGGCCCATGTCCTGCACGATCAGGGCGTCGGCGCCGGCCTCGTACATCTGCCAGGCCATCTGACGCGCGCCTTCGAGTTCGTCGTCGCGCAGGATGGTGTTGAGCGTGATGAAGATGCGGCTGCCGAAGCGGTGCGCGTGGCGCACCAGTCGTTCAATGTCCTGCGCGCTGTTGCCGGCCTTGTCGCGCGCGCCGAAGCCCGGGCCACCGATGTAGACCGCATCGGCGCCGTGGTTCACCGCCTCGATGCCGATGTCGGCATCGCGCGCTGGGGAGAGCAGTTCCAAGTGTGTTCGGCTGGCCATGGGCCAGATTGTCGCGCGGAGCTTTGCATCCGTCACGGTACGGGCGGCGTATCAATAACCGCATTTGTCCAACCATGAGATCAGAATCATGAAAATTGCCGACTACGGCCGCAAGGCCATCGACTTCAACAACGCCGCCGCCGCCACCGCCACCGAGGGTGTTTCGCGCCGCTTCCTCGTCACTTCTCTGGCCAGCGGTTTCGCGGCCGCCACGCTGCCGGTTTCTGCGCAAACCATCACCACCGACACCAAGGGCATCGCCGTGGCCGAGGTGAAGGTCAAGACGGCTGACGGCGAGATTCCCGCCTATGTGGCGCGTCCGTCCAAGGCCGGTAAGCACCCCGTGATCCTCGTGGTGCAGGAAATTTTCGGCGTGCACGAGCACATCAAGGACATGTGCCGCCGCTATGCCAAGCAGGGCTACTACGCCATCGCGCCGGAAATGTTCTCGCGTCAGGGTGATGTGTCCAAGCTCACCGACATCGGCACCATTTTGTCCACTGTGGTCAGCAAGGTGCCCGACGCGCAGGTGTGCGCCGACCTGGACTCCGCCGTGGCCTTCGCCAAGGCCAGCGGCCACGCCGACACCGCCAAGCTGGGCCTCGTGGGCTACTGCTGGGGCGGCCGCACCGCCTGGGTCTATGCCCACCACAACAAGGGCCTGAAGGCCGCTGTGGCCTATTACGGTTTGCTGGAGGGCCTGAAGGACGGCACCCTGCGCACGCGCGACCCCATCGATTTCGCCGAAGAAATCAAGGTGCCGGTGCTGGGCTTGTATTCCGGCATCGACGCCTTTGTGAAGCAGGAAACCATCGCCAAGATGCGTGGCCTGATCGCCAAGGGCGGCAGCGGTTCGGAAATCGTCGTGTTCCCCAATGTGGACCACGGCTTCAACGCCGATTACCGCCCCACCTACGACAAGGCCGCTGCCAGCTACGCGCAGAAGCTGGCCAACGACTGGTTCAAGAAGTACGGCGTCTGATCAGTTGGCGAAGGCGGCGATGCCGGTGATGGCCCGCCCCAGGATGAGGGCATGCACATCGTGCGTGCCCTCATAGGTGTTGACCACCTCCAGGTTCACCAAGTGGCGCGCCACGCCGTATTCGTCGCTGATGCCGTTGCCGCCCATCATGTCGCGTGCGGCCCGCGCAATGTCCAGCGCCTTGCCGCATGAGTTGCGCTTGAGGATGGAGGTGGCCTCGACCGAGGCCTGCCCCGCGTCCTTCAGGCGGCCCAGCTGCACACAACCCAACAGGCCCAGGCTGATCTCGCTGATCATGTCGGCCAGCTTCTTTTGGATCAACTGATTGGCGGCCAGGGGACGGCCGAACTGTTGGCGGTCCATCACATACTGGCGTGCGCGGGTGTAGCAGTCTTCGGCCGCGCCCAAGGCGCCCCAGGCGATGCCGTAGCGGGCGCTGTTCAGGCAGGTGAAGGGGCCCTTGAGGCCACGCACTTCAGGGAAGGCGTTCTCCTCGGGCACGAACACCTCGTCCATCACGATCTCGCCGGTGACGGATGTGCGCAGCCCCACCTTGCCGCTCACCTTGGGTGCGCTCAGGCCCTTCCAGCCCTTTTCCAGGATGAAGCCGCGGATCTGCCCGCCGTCGTCCTTGGCCCACACCACGAACACATCGGCGATGGGGCTGTTGGTGATCCACATCTTGGATCCGGTAAGTGAGTACCCACCATCAACCTTGCGTGCCCGGGTGATCATGCTGCCGGGGTCGCTGCCGTGGTTCGGCTCTGTCAGGCCGAAGCAGCCGATCCACTCGCCACGGGCCAATTTGGGCAGGTACCTCTGCTTTTGCGCTTCGGTGCCGAATTCAAAGATGGGCACCATCACCAGCGAAGATTGCACGCTCATCATCGAGCGGTAGCCCGAATCCACCCGCTCCACTTCGCGGGCCACCAGCCCGTAGCACACATAGTTCAGTCCGGCGCCGCCGTACTGCTCCGGGATGGTGGGGCCCAGCAGGCCCAGCTCGCCCATCTCGCGGAAGATGGAGGCATCCGTTTCCTCGTGGCGGAAGGACAGTTGTGCACGGGGCAGCAACTGTTCTTGGCAATAAGCCTGTGCGGCGTCTCGCACCTGCCGCTCGTCGTCGGTGAGCAGGGCGTCCAGGTTCAGCGGGTCGGACCAGGAAAAGCGTGCGGCGGGCATGAAAACCTCGGGTTCAGTGACAACAACCCCGTTATCGTAGTGCGTGCGCCGGCAGGCCGCTCGTCAACGGTAATGGCGCGACACGGATTCCGCCACGCAAGCGGGCTTGGACGACCCTTCCCGCTCCATCGTCACTTCGCTGACGACCTGCCAACCGCCCTCAATCGGTTCGCAGCTCAACAGCTTGAAATGTGCGCGCAGACGGCTGTTGACCACCACGGGTGAGGGAAATCGAACCCGGTTGAGGCCGTAATTCAGCCCCATTCGCGCGCCCGTCAAGGCCCAGGTCTCGTGAAGGAACTTCGGCAACAACGACAAAGTGAGGTAGCCGTGCGCCACCGTGGCCCCGAAGGGCCCCTGCGCCGCGCGCTGTTCATCCACATGAATCCACTGTGGGTCGCCTGTGACCTCGGCGAAGGCATTGATGCGCTCTTGGTCGATGGTCAACCAGGGGCTGGTTCCCAGGCTCTGCCCGACCATTTCGGGCAGCTTGTCGAATTCAATGCGGTTCATGGCACGGGCCTGTTCCAAAGTTCGCGCAATTCGCGTTTGAGGATTTTGCCGATGGCGTTGCGCGGCAGTTCGTCGATGAAGGCCAGGCCCGCCAAGCGCTGCATCTTGCCGCAGCGGTGGTTGAACCACTCCAGCACAGACACTTCGCAAACCGTTTCATCGCGCCTCACCACCCAGGCCACCGGTGTTTCTCCCCACCGGCGCGAAGCCACCCCCACCACCGCCGCATCGGCCACGGCCGGGTGTTCGCGCAGCAGAGCTTCCAGGTCGCTTGGGTACAGGTTGAAGCCGCCGCTGATGAGCATGTCCTTGCGCCGGTCCATCAAGATAAGGAACCCGTCTTCATCGAAGCGGCCCACATCGCCGGTGCGGATGAAGCGCAGGCCCTGCGCGTCGAACCATTCGGCATCGCGTGTCTTCTCGGGTTGGCCGTGGTAGCCGCTCATCATGGCCGGTGAACGGCCCACCACCTCGCCGGTGGCGCCCGCAGGCAGCTCGCGGCCTTCTTCATCAATGAGCCGAATGTCGTGCCCTGCCGATGGGCGGCCCACGGTGTGCAGCTTGTCCGGGTGTCGGTGTACTTCAAGGATGCAGGTGCCACCCCCTTCGGTCATGCCGTAGAACTCGACCAGGGCGCTGCCTGTGCGGTCCATCCAGTGCCTCTTCAGTGCTGCGCTCAAAGGCGCGCTGGTGCAAAAGGTGTGGGTGAGGTTCGAAAGATCGAACTCATCGAACCGGGCGTGGTCCAGCAGGCGTTGGATTTGAACGGGCACCAGCATGGTGTGGGTGATGCGTTCCTGCTGCGCGGTCTGCAGCCAGTGCAGTGCGTCGAATTTCGGCAGCAGGTGCAGACACCCCCCGTGGCCCAGCGTGGGCATGAAGGCCACCAGCGTGGTGTTGGAGTACAGCGGAGTGCTCAGCAGGGTGCGGCTGTCAGGCCCGTAGCCGTAGGCCGCACCGCGCTTGATGTGCATCCAGCGCATGCCATGCGGCTGCACGATGCCCTTGGGTGTGCCGGTGGTGCCTGAGCTGTAGATGATGTTGAAGGAGTCGCTGGCGTGAACCTCGCAAGGTTCTGGCCGCAAGTGCACGAATGGGCTTGGGAACACCGTGCCCATGAGGTGGACGGCCAGGCCCTCCGAGACCTGGCTGTGCGGGCCGGTCTGCGCAACAAGGGCCCTGCCGATCAAGGCACCCGCTTCAGCCACCACCGCCTGCGCGCCCTCATCCACCAGCACCAGGCGCGCCCCGGCATCACGCAGCATCGACGCCATCACCGGTGGCGTCACCGAAGGCGAAAGCGGCACCACCACCGCACCGGCGCGCAGGATGCCGACGAAGGCGACTGCATAGCGCACCGAGGCCGCCGCGCACACCGCCACGGGATCGCCCTTGGCAATGCCCTGGGTCTGCAGCCAAACCGCCACCACATCCGCTTGTGCATCGAAGTGGGCCCAACTCAGGCGCTCGAGGGCGTCGCAGGCGGCCTGGGCGGCGCCGCGGTTTTGGGCCTGCAGGTGCACCAAATCGCTCAAGGCCACAAAGTCGTCGGAAGTGCTCGTCATGTTGGACTCTGGCAATCGAGGCTCTATCATGCCCTGGGTATTTCGGTCCGCCCACTGGCCATTTTTCATCAGAGCGCTTATGAACACCACCAAGCACTTCGCATCCCAGGCCGACCTGGAAGAGAAGAAGGTCAGCTTCACCCAAATCTCTGAACATGCCTGGGCCTACACCGCCGAAGGCGACCCCAACACCGGCATCATCATTGGGGACGATGCGGTGTTGGTGGCCGACACGCAGGCCACACCGGCCATGGCGGCCGACGTGATCCGCCGCATCCGCGAAGTCACCGACAAGCCCATCCGCTATGTGGTGCTCACGCACTACCACGCGGTGCGGGTGCTGGGGGCCAGCGCCTACAAGGCCGAAGGCTGCCAGCAGGTGATCGCCAGCCAAGACACCCACGACCTCATCGTCGAGCGCGGTGAACAGGACAAGGCCAGCGAGATCGGCCGCTTCCCGCGCCTGTTCCGCAATGTTGAAACCGTGCCGGCCGGCCTCACCTGGCCCACCCTCACCTTCACCGGCAAGATGACCCTGTGGCTGGGCAAGCTTGAGGTGCAGCTGCTGCAGCTGGGCCGGGGCCACACCAAGGGCGACACCGTGGTGTGGCTGCCCGGCGAACGGGCCATGCTGTCAGGTGACTTGGTGGAATTCGATGCCACGCCCTACGCCGGCGACGCCTATTTCCAGGATTGGCCGCAAACCCTGCGCAACATCGCCGCACTGCAACCCCAGGCCCTGGTGCCCGGCCGTGGCCCTGCGCTCGTGGGGCGCGAGCAGGTGGAAAAGGGCCTGCGGGTCACGCGCGAATTCGTGAGCGACCTGTATGCCAGTGTGAAGGAAGGTGCAGCCGCCGGGCGCGACCTGAAGGCGGTGTATCGCCAGACCTACGAACGCCTGAAGCCCAAGTACGGCGCTTGGGTGATCTTCGACCACTGCATGCCCTTCGATGTGACGCGCGCCTACGACGAAGCCACGGCCCATGCCGACCCGCGCATCTGGACGGCCGAGCGCGACCGGCAGATGTGGGAGACGCTGGAGGGTTGAGGCCTGTGCACAGCACCTTCCAATATCCGAACTTTGAATACCGGCGTCCGCCGGAAATGGACGCTGGGCTTGCGTCCGCCGTACCCCATCCCTTGGTGATCGTCGGCGCCGGCCCGGTGGGCATGGCCGCCGCACTCGACGCGCGCCAGCACGGCCTGCCCGTGATCATCCTGGACGACGACCACACGGTTTCCCTTGGCTCACGCGGCCTGTGCTACGCCAAGCGGACGCTGGAAATTCTGGACCGGCTGGGCGTGGGCGATGAGGTGGTCAACAAGGGTGTGACTTGGAATGTCGGCCGCACCTTTTTCGGTGAACGAGAAGTCTTCCACTTCAACCTGCTGCCCGAACCCGACCACCGCCGCCCGGGCATGGTGAACCTTCAGCAGTACTACCTGGAACACTACCAGGTGCAGGCCTGCGAACGCGCGGCTGTGGACATCCGCTGGCGCCACAAGGTGGTGGCCGTGCAGCCCCACGACGAGGGCGCCACCCTGCAGGTGGAAACCCCCGAGGGCCCGTACACGCTGCGCACCGATTGGCTGGTGGTGTGCGACGGCGCTCGCAGCCCCATCCGCCGAATGATGGGCCTGGACATGGAAGGCCAGGTCTTCAAAGACCGCTTCTTGATAGCCGATGTGGTGATGAAGGCACCCTTCCCGGCCGAGCGCTGGTTCTGGTTCGACCCTCCCTTCCACCGCCGGCAAAGCGTGCTGCTGCACCGCGAGGCCGATGATGTGTGGCGCATCGACTTTCAACTCGGATGGGATGCCGACCCCGAAGAAGAGAAGAAGCCCGAAAAGGTCATCCCCCGCATCCAGGCCATGCTGGGTGCGGATGTGAAGTTCGACTTGGAATGGGTGAGCGTCTACACCTTCCAGTGCCGCCGCATGGCGCGCCTGGATCATGGCCGTGTGATCTTTGCCGGGGATGCGGCGCACCAGGTTTCACCCTTCGGTGCGCGGGGCGCGAATTCGGGTATCCAGGACGCCGACAACCTGATGTGGAAGCTCGCCTTCGTGATCAAGGGATTGGCGCCCGCCACGCTGCTGCACAGCTATGGCGTAGAACGCGGCGAAGCGGCCGATGAGAACATCCTGAATTCCACCCGCTCCACCGACTTCATCACGCCCAAGAGCCGAACGAGCCTCGCGTTTCGTGACGCGGCACTGCAGTTGGCACAGCACCATGCCTTTGCCCGCAAGCTGGTGAATTCGGGGCGGCTTTCGGTGCCCACGCACTGCGCGGCGTCACCGTTGAACACGCCAGCCAGCGAGCCCTTCGACGGCTGGATGGGCCCTGGTGCGCCGATGGATGATGCGCCGGTGGCCTTTCAAGACCAACCGGGCTGGTTGCTGCAGCAACTGGGCGGGCGGTTTCAGTTGGTGCTGTTTCTCGATTCGGCCGAAGCCCTTCTTCAAGTTGGCGAGCCATTCGTGAAGCCGGCCACCGCCCAAGTGCCTGGTGTGCTGGCGCAGCTGCACGCGCTGCAGGTTGATCAACTGGCGGTGCAGGCCGTCGTGCTGGCCGCGCAGCCCTGTGCCCTCGAACACGCTCAACGCATTCAAGACACCTGCGGCGCCGTGGTGCTGCACGACCTCAAAGGCCTGGCGGCCCGGCGCTGTGATGGCCGGCACGGCAGCGTCCTTTTGCTGCGCCCCGACCAACATGTGTGCGCGCGATGGCGAACGCTGGACGCCGACCGTGTGAGAGCCGCGGTGGCGCGTGCCACCGGGAGAAGCTGATGCCCCTGATGCTGAACCCCAACTTCCACGAGGCCGGCCGCCGCGACCTGCGCGACTACGCGCCCGGCGACGACTTCTACCAGGCCCTGATCGATGCGCACCGCGGCCTGAATGATGACCAAAGCCTGCAACTCAACGCGCGCCTCATCCTGCTGTTGAGCAACCACATCGGCGACTTGTCGGTGCTGCGCGAGGCCTTGCAGCTGGCGCGGGACGCGGCTTCCAGCAGCGCCCCATGAGCGCCGCGCCACCTTCCATGCCCACCATGGCCCCGCTCAACGAAACACACGACCCAGCGCTGCGCAGTTGGGTGCAATCTGCCCAAGCGCTGGGCTGCGACTTTCCCATCCAGAACCTGCCGTTTGCCGTTTTCCGCCGCCGCGGCACCACCGAGGCCTGGCGCGGCGGCGTGGCCATCGGCGACCAGGTGCTGGACTTGGCTGCGCTGGCGCAAGCCAACTTGATTCAAGCGAACGAGCCAGTCGCGCGCGAGGCGCTGAAAGCCGCATCGCAAGACACGCTCAACGAGTTCATGGCCCTGGGTTCCAAGCACTGGAGCGCCCTGCGCCGGGCGCTATCGGAGATGCTGCGGCTGGGCGCGGTGGAGCAATACGCTGTGCAGCAGCGCTGCCTGGTGGCCCAAGCCGATGCCGAGTACCGCTTGCCAGCGCGCATTGGCGACTACACCGATTTCTACACCTCGGTGCACCATGCCACGAATATCGGCAAGCTCTTTCGGCCTGACAACCCGCTGTTGCCCAACTACAAGTGGGTGCCCATCGGCTACCACGGTCGGGCCTCGAGCATCGTCATCTCCGGCACGAACTTCAAGCGGCCGGTGGGCCAGCTGATGCCCCCCGGCGCCCCGCAGCCCGTGGTGGGCCCCAGCAGGCGGCTGGACATCGAATTGGAGTTGGGTGTGTTCATCGGCCCGGGCAATGAACTGGGCTCGCCCATCGACATCGACGAAGCGGAAGGCCATGTGTTTGGCCTGTGCCTCTTGAACGACTGGAGCGCGCGCGATATCCAGGGTTGGGAGTACCAGCCCTTGGGCCCCTTTCTGGCGAAGAACTTCGCCACCAGCCTTTCCCCTTGGGTGGTGACGATGGAGGCCCTGGCCCCCTACCGCCTGCCCTTCACACGGCCTGCCGAAGACCCGCAGCCTTTGCCTTACCTGGACAGCACCGCACAGCGCGCATCGGGTGTGCTCGACATTCAGTTGGAAGTGCGGCTGCAAACGCCGACGATGCGTGAAGCCGGCCTGCCACCCACCCGCGTGGCCCACTCCAATTACCGCCACGCCTACTGGACTGTGGCGCAGATGGTGACCCACCACACCGTAGGCGGCTGCAATCTGCAAGCCGGTGACCTGTTGGGCACCGGCACCCTTTCCGGGCCGAATGCGGATGAAGCCGGCGCGCTGATTGAGCTGACCGCAGGCGGCAGGCAGGCCATCAACTTGCCCAACGGTGAGCAGCGTACTTTCCTGGAAGACGGCGACTGCGCGGTGTTGCAGGGTTGGTGTGAAAAGCCGGGTGCGGCGCGGGTGGGGTTTGGGGTGTGCGAAGGCACGGTGTTGCCATCGGGCTACTGAACGGGCCGACCCATGCTCGCTTCCCACAGCGCATACCAATCCTGCGCGTCCAACCGAACATCCTGCGCCGCCAACGCCTCGCGCAGGGCCTCCACCCGCCCGCTGCCAGCAATGGGAATGGGCCGAGAGGGGTGCCGCAGGATCCACGCGTAGGCGATGGTCGCTGCAGACACGCCGTAGCGCTGCGCCATGGGCTTCAACACCGCGCGCACCCTCTGGGCCTGTTCGTCCTGTGAGGTGAACAGCCGCCCACCCCCCAGTGGCGACCAAATCATCGGCCGCAAGCCCAGGTCGGTGCACTGGTCCAGCGTGCCGTCGGCCAGCGCGCCCATCTGCAGAATCGACAGCTCAATCTGATTCGTCACCAGTGGCGTTCTCCGGTGCAGAAGGGCCAACTGTGAAGGCGTGTGGTTGGAGACACCGAAGGCCCGCACCTTACCGGCTTGGCGCAGGCTGTCGAACACGGCGGCCAGTTCATTGGGGTCCATCAGCGCATCAGGCCGGTGGATCAACAACAGGTCGATGTGGCCGGTTCTCAGCGCACGCAGAGACTCTTCGACCGAGGCCACCACATGCGCACGCGAGGTGTCGTAGGACTTCACGCGGTGCTGCGGCCGTGCCGGGCACACCAGGCGAATGCCGCACTTGGTCACCAGCTGCATCTTCGAGCGCAGCGCCGGAGCGGCGCCCAGCACCTCGCCGAACAAGGATTCGACCGTGTACCCGCCATAGATATCGGCATGGTCGAAGGTGGTGATGCCCAGGTCCAGGCACTGCTCGATCCAGCGAAGGCGCTCGGCCGCGGTCAACTTCCATTCGGCCATGCGCCAGACGCCGGCGGCAATGGGGGACAGCGGAGGAAGGGCGGCGGGTTTCTGCATGGCGCTATTGTGGTTGCGGGGCTTACCCCACCATCACCTGCCTGACGGCTTTCTCCCACTGCGCCATCCGCTCCTGCGCCTGTTCGCGCGGCAGGGTGGGGTGGAACACCCGTTCGGCCTTCCAATGGCCGCGCACCTCATCGAGGCTGCCGTACACGCCGGCGTGCAGGCCAGCCAGATAGGCCGCTCCCAGCGCGGTGGTTTCCGTCACCGCCGGCCGCACCACCGGAATGCCCAAGAGGTCGGCCTGGAACTGCATCAGCAGGTTGTTCACGCAGGCGCCACCATCCACGCGCAATTCCGTCACCGGCTGCGCGCCATGCACGGCTGCATCGCGGTTCATCGCCTGCAGCAGAGCCGTGCTCTGGAACGCAATGCTTTCCAGTGCCGCACGCGCCATGTGCGCCATGGTGGTGCCCCGCGACAGGCCCACGATGGCCCCGCGTGCCTCGGGCGCCCAGTAAGGCGCGCCCAGGCCGGTGAAGGCCGGCACCATCACCACGCCACCGGCATCGGGCACGCTTTCAGCCAGCGCCTGAACTTCGGCGCTGGATTCAATGGCATGCAGCCCATCTCGCAGCCACTGCACCACGGCCCCGCCGATGAAAACGCTGCCCTCCAGCGCGAATTGGGGCGTGTGGTCGGGTTGTGCAGCGGCGGTGGTGATCAGGCCGTTGGTGCTGCGCAGGAAGTGGCCGCCGGTGGGCATCAGCATGAAGCAGCCGGTGCCATAGGTGTTCTTGGCGGTGCCGGCTGCGAAGCCCGCTTGCCCAAACAGGGCGGCCTGCTGGTCGCCCGCCACGCCACCAATGGGAATGGCGTGGCCAAACAGTTCGGCGGGGGTGCAGCCGAAATCAGCGCTGGAAGGCAGTACCTTCGGCAGCACGGAAGCAGGAATGTCCAGGGCCTGCAGCAGCCCTTCATCGAAGCGGTTGCGCCGCACATCGAAGAGCATGGTGCGCGAGGCGTTGCTCACATCAGTGGCATGCACCTGTCCGCCGGTGAGTTGCCAGATCAACCAACTGTCCACCGTGCCGAAGGCCAGTTCCCCGCGCTCGGCCTGCGCGCGGGCGCCGGGCAGGTGTTGCAGCATCCAGGCCAGTTTGGTGGCGGAGAAGTACGGGTCGATGCGCAGGCCCGTGCGTTCCCCCACCTCGGCCTCAAGGCCTTGCTCGCGCAACTTTGCGCACAGCGGTTCGGTCCGGCGGTCTTGCCACACGATGGCATTGCAAAGGGGTTGACCGGTGCGCCGGTTCCACAGCAGTGTGGTCTCGCGTTGATTGGTCACGCCGATGGCAGCGATCTCGCGTGCGCGCAGGCCCGATTGGGCCAATGCCTGCTTCGCGGTGGCCAGTTGCGTGCGCCAAATCTCCAGCGGGTCGTGTTCCACCCAACCCGGCTGGGGGTACACCTGCCGCAATTCCTGCTGGGCCATGGCCACCACTTGCCCGTGTTCGCTGAACACGATGCTGCGCGAACTGGAGGTGCCCTGGTCCAAGGCCAGCAGGTACTTCGTGCTCATCACACTGCGCTTAGCACACCGCGCTCAGCACACCGCGCTCAGGGCCACGCATTGGGGTGCGCGCCTACTTGGCAAACAGTTGGCTGATGTCCGCAAACGCCTTGAATTCAAGTGCATTGCCCGAAGGGTCAGTGAAGAACATGGTGGCCTGCTCACCCACCTCGCCCTTGAAGCGAATGTAGGGCTCGATCGCGAATTTCGTTCCAGCCGACCGAAGCCGCTCGGCCATGGCCTGCCATTCATCCATGGGCAGCACCGCGCCGAAGTGCCGCACGGGCACGCCGTGGCCGTCCACTGCACTGAGTGCGCCATCACCGCAGGACTGCGGCGACAAATGCGCCACGATCTGGTGGCCGTAGAAGTTGAAGTCGATCCATTCGGGCGAACTGCGGCCTTCGCTGCAGCCCAGAAGTTCGCCATAGAAGCGCCGAGCCTCGGTGAGGTCGCGCACCGGGAACGCCAGGTGAAACGGGGGGATCGTGCTCATGGAATGCCGGCTTCAAGTTGCAGAGGCTGTGAATGCGGAAGGTTAATCCACCTCGGCCACCGGCGCCAGATGGGTTACAACCGCCCCATGAACAAGCCCCAAGCCCATCGTGCCGCGGTGATCGGCGCAGGCCCGGCTGGCCTGATGGCCGCCGAGGTGCTGCTGGCGGCCGGCGTTGAAGTAGACCTGTTTGATGCCATGCCCTCGGTGGGCCGCAAGCTGCTGCTGGCCGGCAAGGGCGGCTTGAACCTCACGCATTCCGAACCGGCTGCGCTGTTTTGCACGCGCTACGGCGCGGCGGCCACGCCTTTGGCGCCCATGCTGGACGCCTTTGGCGGGCCGGCGCTGCGCGAATGGGCCGCATGCCTGGGCGTCAGCACCTTCGTGGGCACCAGCGGACGCGTATTTCCCACCGACATGAAGGCCGCACCGTTGCTGCGCGCCTGGCTGCACCGTCTGCGCGGTGCAGGCCTGCGCACCCATATGCGCCGGCGCTGGCGCGGATGGACCGCGCACGGCGAGCTGGACTTTGGCGATGAATCGGTGAAGGCCGATGTGACCGTGCTGGCCTTGGGCGGCGCCAGTTGGGCGCGCTTGGGTTCTGATGGCGCCTGGGTGCCCACCTTGCAGGCCCAGGGTGTGGCGGTGTCCCCGCTGCAGCCTTCGAACTGCGGTTTTGACCGCGCCACCCCTTGGAGTGAATTCCTGCGCAGCCGCTACGCAGGCCAGCCAATCAAGCCGGTGGTGGCCACCTTCGAAGGGCGGCGCCTGCAGGGCGAATTCGTGCTCACCGACACGGGTGTGGAAGGCAGCCTGGTTTATGCGTTTTCGTCTGCACTGCGCGATGCCATTGCGCGCAACGGCCGAGCCACCTGGACACTGGACCTGCTGCCCGACCACCCTGCCGAGCGCGTGCTGGACGAACTGCGCCGCCCGCGGGGCCCGCGCAGCCTGGCCACGCACCTGAAAAGCCGCTTGGGGATTTCCGGGCTGAAGCTGGCCTTGCTGCACGAGGCCTTGGGTACTGAAGGTGTGCAGGATGCATCTCGGCTGGCAGCGGCCATCAAGGCTTGTCCCATGGAACTGGCCGCGCCAAGGCCGATTGACGAGGCCATCAGCAGCGCGGGTGGGGTGGCGTGGAGTGCGCTGGATGCAAACCTGATGCTCAGAGCGCGGCCGGGTGTGTTCTGCGCCGGAGAAATGCTGGATTGGGAGGCGCCCACGGGCGGCTATTTGCTGACTGCATGTTGGGCCACCGGCCGCTGGGCCGCACAAGGCGCGCTGCGGTCGCTCAAAGTGGCAGGGTATTCGCCGCTCTAGGCCTCCACGCGCTGGAACCTTTCGTTCGGCCCGACCCGCTCCGAACGGCAATTTCATGCGCGCTGAAGATTCAAGCGGTCTGAATCGTGCATCCGAATGGCCCCAACAGCGTAGGTGCCCAGACAAGCTATCGTGCCACGGCACCCTGATCATCCACGCCTTGAAGGACTCCATGAAATCACGCGCCGCCGTTGCCTTTGAAGCCGGCAAGCCCCTGCAGGTTGTTGAAATTGATGTCGCACCGCCGCGCAAGGGCGAGGTGCTGGTGAAGATCACCCACACGGGCGTTTGCCACACCGATGCCTACACGCTGTCGGGCGACGACCCCGAAGGCATCTTTCCGGCCGTGCTGGGGCATGAGGGCGCGGGCATCGTGGTGGAG
>CAMCTE010000004.1 GCA_945878385.1 Azohydromonas lata NBRC 102462
GGCTGGAGCAGGCAGGGCGGTCGGTGTCCCTGTCCGACACCGTGGGTTTCATCCGGGACTTGCCCCACAAGTTGGTGGAGGCGTTCGAGGCCACGCTGTTGGAGGCCGCCGACGCCGACCTGCTGTTGCATGTGGTGGACGCATCCAACCCCCAGGCCACGGAGCAGATTCAGGAAGTCCAGCGCGTGCTGGGCGATATTGGCGCTGAACCGGTGCCGCAGATCCTGGTGTTCAACAAGATTGATGCCCTGGAGCCTTCGCGCCAGCCGCGGATGCCTGTCGATGAGATGGAGCGCGAGGGCGGCTTGCGCTGCCCGCGCGTGTTCGTCAGTGCCGTCACGGGGCTGGGGCTGGACGCATTGCGCAGCCTGATCGCGCAGGCCGCCGCGGCTGGCCCGCGTGCCTTGCCACCTGGGCGACCCGACCCCCGATTTGAACCCGTACGCTCGACCGATTGGTCGACCACTTCACCATGAACCTGATTGCACGATTGCGTGAGCGGCTGCGCCGCGGCCAACTCATATTCAACGAAGGTGGACGGCCCCAGGGCCCACCCGATCTCGACGAACTCTGGCGGGACTTCAACCGCAAGCTCTCCGGCCTGATGTCCGGCAAGGGCGGTCGCGGCAGTGGCGGCAATGGGTCTTCCGACGGCTCGGGCGGCTCGTCCCCTGAGTTCAAGGGCGCAGGTGTGGGCGCCGGATTGATCGCCGCGGTCGTCGGGCTGATCTGGTTGGGCAGTGGCTTCTTCATCGTGCAGGAAGGCCAGCAGGCGGTGGTCACCTCCTTCGGCAAGTACAGCCACACGGCCGATGCGGGCTTCCAGTGGCGCTTCCCTTATCCCTTCCAAGCCCACGAGACCGTATCAGTGACGCAGTTGCGTTCACTGGAGGTGGGTCGCAGCGGCGTGGTGCAGGCCACCGGTCTGCGGGATTCTTCGATGCTGACTCAGGACGAGAACATCGTGGACATCCGCTTCACGGTGCAGTACCGCCTGAAGGACGCTCGGGCCTATCTGTTTGAGAACCGCGGCCCCGACGAGGCCGTGATCCAGGCGTCTGAATCGGCGGTGCGCGAGATCGTGGGCCGCAGCAAGGTGGACCAGGTGCTCTACGAGCAGCGCGACGCCATTGCAGCCGACTTGGTGAAATCGGTGCAGGCGCAGTTGGACCGGCTCAGTTCGGGCATCGTGGTGGCCAACATCAATGTGCAAAACGTGCAGGTGCCCGAGCAGGTGCAGGCCGCCTTCAACGATGCGGTGAAGGCCGGTGCCGACCGCGACCGCCTGAAGAACGAAGGTCAGGCCTATGCCAGCGATGTGATTCCGAAGGCGCGCGGCACGGCCGCACGGCTTTTGGAAGAGGCTGAAGGCTATCGCTCACGCGTGGTGGCACAGGCCGAGGGTGACTCGCAACGCTTCAAATCGGTGCTGGTGGAATACAAGAAGGCACCGGCCGTGACGCGCGACCGCCTGTACATCGAGACCATGCAGCAGGTCTACCAGAATGTGAGCAAGGTGATGATCGACAACAAGGCCAACTCCAGCCTGCTGTACCTGCCGCTGGACCGCATCCTGCAGCAGTCGGTGTCGGGCAATCCGGGCTCCATCGTGCCGCCGATCAACCCCAATGCCGGCGCACCCGAGGTCAGCAACAGTACCGCACCTGCGGCGGTAGACACCCGTTCGCGCGACGGTCAACGCAGCCGCGACCGCGATTCGCGTTGAAGCCGGGAGGAACAAGCAAATGAACAAGATTGGATTGTGGTTGGCCGGCAGCCTGGCGCTGTTGATGATGGCCTCGTCGATGCTGTTTGTGGTGGACCAGCGCCAGGTGGGCGTGGTGTATGCCCTCGGTGAGATCAAAGAAGTGATCACTGAGCCAGGTTTGAAGTGGAAGATGCCACCCCCGCTGCAGAATGTGGTGTTCCTTGATAAGCGCATTCAGACCCTGGACAGCCCCGAGACACGTCCCATCTTCACGGCCGAGAAGAAGAGCCTGATCATCGATTGGTTGGTGAAGTGGCGCATTGCCGAGCCGCGCCAGTTCATTCGCAACAACGGCGTGGACATGCGCAATTTGGAAAATCGCCTGTCGCCTGTGGTGCAGGCGGCCTTCAACGAAGAGATCACCAAGCGCACCGTCAGCGGCGTTTTGGCTGCCGACCGCGACAAGGTGATGAACGGGGTGCGCGACCGCCTGGCCGATGAAGCCAAGTCCTTCGGTATCGAAATCATCGATGTGCGCATCAAGCGGGTCGACTTCGTGGCCGACATCACCGACGCGGTGTACCGGCGCATGGAATCCGAGCGCAAGCAGGTGGCCAACGAACTGCGTTCGCAGGGTTCAGCCGAGGGCGAAAAGATCCGCGCCGATGCCGACCGCCAGCGCGAAGTGATTGTGGCCGAGGCGTACCGGGATGCGCAGAAGGTCAAGGGCGAGGGTGATGCCAAGGCTTCGGCCCTGTATGCGGATTCCTTCGGGCGCGATCCTCAGTTCGCCCAGTTCTACCGCAGCCTGGAAGCCTACCGAGCCACTTTCCGCAACAAGTCGGATGTGATGGTGATGGACCCCTCCAGCGACTTCTTCAAGGCCATGCGCAGCAGTGGCTCGAGCGGGGCTGCGGCACCGGCGCGCTGAACCGGTGTCGATGAGCGAGGCCCTGCTGGCCGCGGTGGCACTCATGCTGGTCATCGAGGGCCTGCTGCCGACCCTGAATCCGCAGCTGTGGCGGCGCCTGTTCGAGCAGGCGATGCAACTCAGCGACGGTCAGATCCGCTTCATGGGCATGGCCAGCGTGGTCGGTGGCCTGGCGCTCTGGCACCTGCTGAACTAGCCTCGCCCTGCGTTGGGGCTGTCAGGTCCGCGTGAAACCGCGGCCCGTACAATCGGTCCTTTAAGCGCACGCCTGATTCCCATGTCTTCCGCCTGGCTCCTGCCCGAGCACCTTGCAGATGTCCTGCCCTCGGAGGCCAAGCGCATCGAGGGGCTGCGCCGTGCGCTGACCGATGAGGCGCAAGCCTACGGATACGAACTCGTGATGCCTCCTTTGGTGGAGCATTTGGATTCCCTGCTGTCGGGTACCGGCCGCACCCTGGGTTTGCAGACCTTCAAGTTGGTGGACCAACTCTCGGGCCGCACGCTGGGCTTGCGCGCCGACACCACGCCTCAGGTGGCGCGCATCGACGCGCACCTGCTCAACCGCCAGGGAGTGACGCGGCTTTGCTACTGCGGTCCGGTCGTGCACACCCGCCCGGCGGGCCCGTGGGCTTCGCGCGAACCGCTGCAGTTTGGTGCCGAGATCTACGGTCACGCTGGCCTGGAGGCCGACCTGGAAGTGCTGGAATTGGCCCTGGACGGGTTGCGCCAGGCTGGTGTTCGTGATGCCGTGATCGACTTGGGTGATGCGCGCATTGCCGGCGCCTTGATGGACCCCTTGAAGCCCGAGACCGATGTGGTGGCCCGCTCGGTGATCTTGGCCGCGCTCGCTGCCAAGGACGGGGCTGCGCTCGAAGAGGCGCTGGCGCCCTGGGCCAACGCAGAGGGCCATGGCGTAAACGGCCTGGCGGCGTGTCTGTCGGGTTTGAAGGCTTTGCCGCGCCTGTATGGTGGCGCCGAAGTGTTGGACCGCGCCTCTCAGATGCTGCCCTCCTGGCCCGCCATCGTTCAGGCCCTGGAGGACCTGCGCTGGATCATTCGGCATGTGCAGACCACGCACCCCGATGTGCGCATCGGCATTGACCTGGCCGATTTGGGCGGCCAGGATTACTACAGTGGCGTGCGCTTCAGCGTCATGGGCATCTCTGCGTCACAGGCGCTGGCCAGCGGCGGCCGCTACGACCATGTGGGTCGTGTCTTCGGCCGCGAGCGTCCGGCGGTCGGTTTCAGCCTGGACCTCAAAGCCCTGTCGCAGGCCTTGAACGCGTCGGGCGCCCCCGCTGAGCCCCGACCGGCCATCCGCGCACCCTGGTCTGAAGATGCGGGCCTGCGCGCGGCCATCCGTGAACTGCGTTCGCGTGGTGAAACGGTGGTGTGCATCCTGCCCGGCCATGAACACGAGGCCCAGGAGTTCGCCTGCGACCGGGAATTGACCTCGGTGGCCGGCCAGTGGGTGTTGCAGGCCATTGCGCATCCGTAGCATTTTTTGAGATTGAACGGCAAGACATGAATCAAGCAGCTTCGGCGGGCCCGGCCCGCATGCCCGCGCGCCCGGCCGGTGGCCTCAATGTGGTCGTCGTGGGCACCCAATGGGGCGACGAGGGCAAGGGCAAGGTGGTGGATTGGCTGACCGACCACGCGCAGGGGGTGGTGCGTTTCCAAGGCGGCCACAACGCCGGCCATACCCTTGTGATCAAGGGCGTGAAGACGGCACTGCAGCTCATTCCCAGCGGCATCATGCGCGACGGCGTGAGGTGCTACATCGGCAACGGTGTGGTGGTCGACCCTTCGCATCTCTTGTCGGAGATCGAGCGCCTTGAGCGCATCGGCCTGGAGGTGCGCTCGCGCCTTTTCGTCAGTGAATCCTGTCCGCTGATCCTGCCGTTCCATGTGGAAGTGGACAAGGCGCGCGAGGCGCTGCGCGAGAGCAGTGGCGCCGGCAAGATCGGCACCACGGGCAAGGGAATTGGCCCGGCCTACGAGGACAAGGTGGCCCGTCGCGCGCTGAGGGTGCAGGACCTCAAGCACCCCCAGCGCTTCGAGGCCAAGCTGCGTGAACTGCTGGCGCTGCACAACTCCGCGCTGCGCGGCTACCTGGGTGGCCAGGAACTCGCCTTCGAGCCCATCTTCGCGCAGGCCATGGCCATGGGCGAACAGTTGCGGCCGATGATGGCCGACGTGGGCTATCTGATCCACCAGGCCTGCAACCGCGGCGAGAACATCCTGTTCGAAGGTGCACAAGGCACCCTGTTGGACATTGACCACGGCACCTATCCGTACGTGACCTCCAGCAACTGCGTGGCCGGCAACGCTGCAGCAGGCTCGGGCGTGGGCCCCGACCGGCTGCACTACATCCTGGGCATCACCAAGGCCTACGCCACCCGAGTCGGTTCGGGCCCCTTCCCCACGGAGCTGGACATTGAGAACCCTTCCTCGGTGGGCCACCACCTGAGCACGGTCGGCCAGGAGCGCGGTACCGTGACCGGGCGCGCACGCCGCTGCGGTTGGTTGGATGCCGCGGCATTGAAGCGGTCCATCATCATCAACGGGGTGTCGGGCCTGTGCATCACCAAGCTCGATGTGTTGGACGGCCTTTCGGAAATCAAGGTGTGCACCGGCTACACCTTGGACGGGCGCCACCTGGACATCCTGCCGCTGGATGCCGATGAAATCGCCGCATGCCAGCCGGTGTACGAGACCTTGCCGGGTTGGAGCGGGTCGACCGCAGGCCTGACCCAATGGGGGCAACTGCCGGCTGAAGCACGCGCCTACCTGGAGCGGGTGCAGGAAGTGATCGGCGCGCCGATCGACATGGTGTCCACTGGGCCGGACCGCGACCACACCATCCTCCTGCGTCACCCCTTCCAACGCTGATGGGTGCGCTGCAGCGCCCCATGCGTACACTCGCAAACTTTCCCGCCTGACCAGCAAGGAACCCGCGCGATGCTCACCGACGACGGCAAACACCTCTATGTGTCCTGGGACGGCTATCACCGGCTGATCGAAAAACTGGCCATTCAAGTCTTCGAGTCGGGTTGGGCCTTTGACCAGATCCTGTGCCTGGCGCGTGGCGGCATGCGCCCCGGGGATGTGCTGTCGCGCGTTTTCGATAAGCCGCTGGCCATCATGTCCACCAGTTCCTACCGTGCGGAAGCCGGCACCATTCAGGGCCGTCTGGACATTGCGCGCTACATCACGATGCCGCAGGGTGAACTGGCGGGCCGTGTGCTGCTGGTGGACGACCTGGCCGATTCCGGCGTGACGCTGCGGGCCGTGGTAGAGCGCCTGCGGGCCATGCCGTCGATCAGCGAATTGCGCTCGGCCGTGATCTGGACCAAGGCGGTCTCCACCTACGAGCCCGATTACACGGTGGAGCGCTTGCCCACCAGCCCTTGGATCCACCAGCCCTTTGAGGAATACGACGGCCTGAGGCCGGATGCGTTGATCCAGCGCTTGGGCTGAACACCCGTTCAACGCCCTGCGGGCCGGATGGTAAGGACTGCACCTCCGAGTTGGTCTTGCGCGCTTGGCCAGACGGGCACGCCCTGGCCCTGCGCCCAATCCTGCAGCCACGAGCGATAGGCTGACATCCAGGGCAGGCCACTTTGGCCCGAGCTGTGGATGAAGCGTGAGCGGCTGCGGTCACCGAGGTCGTAGACGGCCTTCAGGCTCGGTCCATGCGTGGCGCGGTACCGTTGGTGGGCCGGGCCACCCACGCCGACATTCAGGGCGTGCACCGTGTAGGTGTCCCCGCCCACGGGCCAGCTCAGCGTGAACCAGGCATCCAGCGGCTTGACCCGCGAGAAGGGGCGGTGCTCGGCCACCATCCGGTGCACGGCGTCCCAGCGCCAGGTGGCGATGTCGCTGCCCAGGCGGTTGCTGAGTTCCTGCAGGGCCGCATCCAGGCCCGCATGAGCCTGTTCCGCACAGTTCTCTACGGATGCCGAACGGGGGTCGTCACACCACCAAGTGTCCTGGCGCTCCAGCACACCCAGCAGGGCATCGTGAAAGGTGCGTTGAGCAAAGGAACGCTCGAAGCGTTCAGTGCCCACGCGCGGCGCGAACAGTTGATGGGCCATCGCGCGTTGCCAGGCCCACAGGATGAGCGGGGCCGCGGCATCGCCGCACATGGTGCCGTCGAAGTCGGCCAACAGGGCATGGGCCTGCGCAGCCAAAGGATGGCGCCCTTGGGCCTTGCGCAGCCAAGGCAGCAGGGCGCGCGCGGCCAGCGAGACCTCGTCTTGCTGCAAGGCCACGAGGTCCTGCGCGGAATGCTTCGGGCGTGAATCCAGCACCTGTTCAATGCGAAGCTGGCGGTAGGGCAGGGCCCAATCGCTGGTCAGGAAGTGCGGGTAGTCGTCGTCGTGGATGCGGTGATTGGCCGTTGCGATCCAACCCTGCGGCGGGTCCATCACCCGCGGGGTTTGATGGGCCGGTACCCAACCCACCCAGTCGTAGCGCGACTCCCACCCCGGCGCGGGGGCCAGGCCCATCAGGTCGTTGTCGGCGCGGCGCACCGGAACGCGCCCTGCGGCCACCATGCCGATACGGCCCTGGTCATCGGCAACCACCATGTTTTGCATCGGCACCATCCACCGGTGGGCTGCCTGCATGAAGTCGGGTACGGTAGTGGCCTGTGCCAGGCCCAAGCCGGCGGCCACCAGGTCCACATCGTCGTCCAGTGCGGTCCATCTCAAGGCCAGCAAATGGGGTCCCAGGTCCAAGCCCTTGAGGGTGCCTGCATCGGAAATGACCGGGCCATGTCGCGTGCGGCGCACCTGCACGCGGTGTTCGGCGCCGCCCTTGACGCGGATCACTTCTTCTCGGGACTCGAAGGCGGCCGTGCCGCTGGGGGTGCGGTATCGGGTGGGGTCTTGTGTGTCGATGGCCTCGATGTAGAGGTCTTGCACATCGGGCCCGGTGTTGGTGAATCCCCATGCGAGGTTCGCGCTTTGGCCCAGCACGACCAAGGGAACTCCGGGCAGCGTGGCGCCTGCGATCTCCAGGCCCGGTGCCTTGAGCCGGGCGAAATACCAAAGCGCGGGCGTGCTCAAGCCCAGGTGCGGGTCGTTGGCCAGCAGCGGCGTGCCCGTGGTGGTGCGGGTGCCCGAGAGCACCCAGTTGTTGGAGCCGGCGCCCTCGATGCCCGAGGGTGGCGCCGAGTCGAGCAGGTGCTGCCAGGCGGCATCGGCCGTGCCGCGAATGCGAACGGCGGCATGGTGCGAAGGGGCCGCTGCGGTGGCCGTGACGGGGCCGTCCTGGCGCACGAGGCCCAATTCGCGGTAGAGCTGTGCATAGTCCCGCGTGGGGGGGTACTCATAGCCGGGGTAGGGGGGTAGGAGTTCGTTGATCCGCGGCACTTCGAGTGACGCACTCAGGCGAAGTCGCATCATTTCGGCGGTCCAGTTGCCACCCAGGTCCCAGGCCATCATCAGGCTCCAGGACAGGCTGTCCACCGGAGTCCACGGTTCGGGCCGGATGCCCAGCAACAGGAACTCGGGGGGCCACACCCGCGTGCGGGCCATGGCCTCATTCACGCCGGCTGCGTACGCTGTGAGCAGTTCACGGCTGGGTTCGCCCATGCGTTGCCACTGCGCTTGGGCGGCGCGGCGCACGCCCAAGGCGCGCAGGAAGCGGTCGTTGTCCAGCGCGGCTTCACCGAAGACTTCGGCCAGACGGCCCGCGCCAATGCGGCGGTGGGTCTCCATCTGCCACAGGCGATCCTGCGCATGCACGAAGCCCAGGGCGAAGACGGCGTCCGCGATGGATTGAGCCGAGATGGACGGGATGCCGTGGCGGTCCCGTTCGATGCGCACGGGTGCCTTCAGGGGCACCCAATGGCTTGTGTCGGTGCCCGCGCCCGTGCCCGCGCGCAGCGTGAGCTCGCCCGTCACCTGGGGCTCGGCCGCCCTCATCAGGGCCCAGCCTGACAGCAACACCGCCAACAAGAGGGCGAATAGGGAGATCAGTGCGGTTTTCAGCAGCCGGCGCCGTGGTCGAGCCGCTTCGGTCGGGGGCGCATCCATGGCATGACATTGTGCTCGCGCCGGCCGGTGGCGCTTGCGACACCCGCTGCGATTGCGGCACCCAAAGGGTGCGGGGCTGCAGATGGGGCAGAATCAATGAATGCGCCGACGCCAACAAAAAAGCCTTCGATGCAATGCAAACGAAGGCTTGTTGTTGGGCTTCAACCGTCCGACGGCGTTTCGGACCTGCAGTTCCCGCAGCACACCTTACACAAGGCCTGCTGCCCATCATCACAAAACGTCACCGTTGGTGCCCAGGAGAGGACTCGAACCTCCACGGAGTTACCCGCTAGTACCTGAAACTAGTGCGTCTACCAATTCCGCCACCTGGGCCCGTATTGGGTAACGCTTTGCGCGAAAACCGAGAGTCTATCATCAAAAAATCCAAGATTACAAATTCGCCCTCCAGCCTCTTGCAGGAGATGGATGGCACCGTTCAAGGCCATCGGGATGGGCACGGCTTTTTCATCTGCGATGAAGGCGGGGCTGACATCTACCTCGCACCCCAGGAGATGCGCGCGGTGCTGCATGGCGACCGCTTGCGGGTGCGCGTGGTGGGCACCGACCGCCGCGGACGACCTGAAGGCCGTATCGTGGACATCCTGGAGCGGCCGCGACGGCCCATCATTGGCCGCTTGCTGCAGGAGAGCGGGGTGTGGGTGGTGGCGCCCGAGGACCGGCGCTATGGCCAGGACATCCTGATTCCCAAGAACGGTGTGGCCAATGCGCAGGCCGGTCAGGTGGTGTCGGTCGAACTCACCGAAGCGCCTTCGATGTACACCCAGCCCAGTGGGCGGGTGACCGAGGTGCTGGGGCAGATTGATGACCCCGGCATGGAGATCGAGATTGCGGTGCGCAAGTACGAAGTGCCACACCGCTTCACCCCCGAGACCCTGGCGCAGGCCGCGGCGCTGCCCGACAAGTTGCGGCCCACCGACCGCCGCCAACGGGTTGACCTCACCGATGTGCCGCTGGTGACGATCGACGGCGAAGATGCGCGCGACTTCGATGATGCGGTGTATTGCGAACCGGCCGCCTTCGGCAAGGGCCGCAATGCCTTCAAGGGGTGGCGCTTGGTGGTGGCCATTGCCGATGTCAGCCACTATGTGAAGCCCGGTGAAGCACTGGATGCGGATGCTTATGAGCGCGCCACCTCGGTGTACTTCCCGCGGCGTGTCATACCGATGCTGCCGGAGAAGATCTCCAATGGGCTGTGTTCGCTCAACCCTTTGGAAGACCGCCTGTCCATGGTGTGCGACATGCTCGTCAGCGAAGAAGGCGAAGTCACCGGCTACCAGTTCTTTCCCGCCGTCATCTGCTCGCATGCGCGGCTGACCTATACCGAAGTGGGCGCCGCATTGACCAACACGCGCGGGCCTGAGGCTGCCCGCCTTTCTGCGGTGTTGCCGCATTTGCTGCATCTGCACGAGGTGTATCGCGCGCTGCTGCGTCAGCGCGGTCGGCGCGGCGCCATCGACTTCGAGTCCACCGAAACGCAGATCGTCTGCGACGACAACGGCCGCATCGAGAAGATCGTGCCGCGCACCCGCAACGAGGCCCACCGGCTGATCGAGGAAGCCATGTTGGCGGCCAATGTGTGTGCGGCGGATTTCATCGAATCGCACAGCCACCCCGCGCTGTTCCGCGTGCACGAGGGCCCCACGCCCGAAAAGCGCGTGACGCTGCAGAACTACCTGCGTGCGCTGGGCTTGGGGCTGGCGGTAAGCGACGAGCCCAAGCCCGCCGAGTTCCAGGCCATCTCACAGGCAGTGCGCGAGCGGCCTGACGCCCAGCAGATCCAGACCATGCTGCTGAGGTCGATGCAGCAAGCGATCTACACGGCCGTCAACAGCGGTCACTTCGGTTTGGCCTATGAGGCCTATGCACACTTCACCAGCCCGATTCGCCGTTACCCCGACTTGCTGGTGCACCGGGTGATCAAGGCCATCCTGCTGGGCAAGCGATACCACCTGGGGCCCCTGCCCGCGGTGACTTCGGCCGCCACTTCAGGGCAATACCGGCGCCCCGGGCGATCGGCAGCAGGGGCTGCTCAGGCGGCGCAGACCGCCCGTTCAGCCATCCCCGCCAAGCCGGGCAAGGCGGCGGCCGAGATGGCCTTGTGGCAGACCGCCGGCGAACATTGCTCGGCCAACGAGCGGCGCGCTGACGAGGCCTCGCGCGATGTGGAAGCGTGGCTCAAGTGCCGCTACATGCGCGACCGATTGGGCGAGGAGTTCGCCGGCACGGTGAGCGCGGCGACCTCCTTCGGCCTGTTCGTGCAGCTCGATGAGCTGTATGTGGAGGGCTTGATCCACATCACCGAACTGGGGGGCGAGTACTACCGGTTCGACGAAGTGCGCCAGGAGTTGCGCGGTGAGCGCACCGGTGTGCGCTATGCCGTGGGGTCGCGCGTGCGGGTGCAGGTCAGCCGGGTCGATCTGGACGGTCGGCGCATCGATTTCCGGTTGGTGCGTGAGGGGCTGGCTGAGGCGGCCCGACCCGGGCCCGGTGCACGCGGCAAGGGTGCAGGCAAGCCCCCATCGGGCAAGGTTGCGGCGCGATCGGCTGATGCCCCGGGGGCCCATGAACCGACCCCGGTGGATGAGTTGACTGGCCTGCAGTTGACCGATCGGCAGGTTCGCCAGGCAGCTAGAAAGGCCCGTGAAGCCGCTGCGGCCGGTCGTGGGGCGCCGCATGCCAAGAAGGCCACAAAAGCCGCAAAAGCTGCGAAAGCGGCGAAACCAAAATCGGTCGGTGGGTCGGCTGCTGGGGTCAAGGCCAGTGCCAAAGCTGGCCGAAAGACCGCCAAGAAGCGCAGCTAGCGTCTTCTTGCATCGATTTTCTTGAATTAAGCGGGAATAGGCGGCACTTCGCCGCCTTCATCCTTGCTTCACTAGGGCCGGTCACCCCTATCCTTCCGTCAGACAGTTTTACTACTTTTATCACCTGAGCAAATCCGTGCCAGGTGATCTGACAAGGACGGAATCATGGGTGCTCTTCACAACCTGCGCATCGGAACCCGCCTGGGCATGGGATTCGGCAGCATCTTGCTGGCCGTGGCCGTGTTGGTGGCGGTGGTGCTGGTGCAGCTCTCGGGAATGGCCAATCGGGTCAACGTCCTGGCCGATGTGGGTGTCAAGGAACTGGTGGATCTCAACAAGATCACATCGGCCTTGGCAGAGCGTGGGATTGCCGCGCGTCACCTGGTGCTGGAGCAGGACGCAGCCAAGCACAGCCAATACATCGATCAGGTCAAGAAGGCCAGCGCCGCGGTGGATGCCGGCTTGAAGGACATGACCGAAGTGGTGGCGCGGGGAAGCTCGAGCAACAACGCGCAGATGCGGCAGATGTTGGTGGGCATCCGCGAGACGGAGCAGAAGTACCTGTTGGTGGTGGCCTCCATCGCCGAGGCAGTGAACACGGGCCGCAAGGCCGAGGCGGCCGACAAGCTGCTGCGCGAATGCAAGCCGGTGTTTGAACAGATCTTCTCGCAGACCTTGGCGCTGGAGAAGGAAGTGGAAAAGGCCACCTCCGAGCACGCCGACAAGGCCGATGCCGCCTACGCCCAGGCTCGCACCACGGCACTGGTGGCCGCAGCACTGATCATTGTGCTGGGTGGACTCGCCGCATGGATGCTGACCCGCTCGATCGTGGACCCGCTGCGCGAGGCGGTCGATGCTGCGCGCACGGTGGCAGCGGGCGACCTGTCCCGCACCTTGTCGATCAAGCGCCGGGATGAAACCGGCGAGTTGTTGGCGGCCCTGAACGCCATGACAGACAACCTTTCGAAGGTGGTGGCGGGTGTGCGGTCGGCATCTGATGCGATTGCCACCGGCACGGGGCAAATTGCCAGCGGCAACGCGGACCTGTCACAACGCACGGAAACGCAGGCGAGCAACCTGCAGGAAACCGCGGCCTCGATGGAAGAGCTCAACACCACCGTGCGACACAACGCCGAGACGGCCTCGCAGGCGGCAGAACTGGCACAGGCGGCCAGCGATGCGGCTGAGCGCGGCGGTGCTGCCGTGGGGCAGGTGGTGTCCACGATGGAAGAGATCAGCCACTCCTCACGCAAGGTGGTGGACATCATCGCGGTGATCGACGGCATTGCCTTCCAGACCAACATCCTGGCGCTGAACGCCGCGGTGGAAGCCGCGCGTGCCGGCGAGCAGGGCCGCGGCTTTGCGGTGGTGGCCGGTGAGGTGCGGGTGCTGGCGCAGCGCAGTGCCGCCGCGGCCAAGGAAATCAAGCAGTTGATTGCGGCCAGTACCGACCGTGTGGACGATGGCACGCGTTTGGTGGCCGATGCGGGCCGTGCGATGGACGACATCTTGTCGCAGGTGCGCCGTGTGAACGACCTGATTGAAGGCATCAACCAGGCCACGACTCAGCAAACCGCCGGCATCAGCCAGGTGAATTCTGCAGTGGCGCAGTTGGACCAGGCCACGCAGCAGAACGCGGCCTTGGTCGAAGAAAGTGCGGCGGCGGCAGAAAGCCTGCGTCAACAGGCGCGGGGGCTGGTAGACGCGGTGGGCGCATTCCGCCTGCCGGCCGACGTGGTGGCGGCCGATTCGATTGCGAAGGCATCGGCCTCGTCGCGCTCGGCGGCATCACCGGGCTTTTCCACACCCCGCAGCCTGGCCAAGCCCAAGACTGCGGCAGCGAGTTCTTCGAAGGCCGATGGGGATTGGGACACCTTCTGAGGTGCCCCTGAATCCTCAGGCGTAATCGCTCACCGGCGGGCAGCTGCAACTGAGATTGCGGTCACCCCAGACGTTGTCCACGCGCCCCACCGGGCTCCAGTACTTGTGGCGGCGCAGGCTTTGCAAGGGGTAGGCGGCCTCTTCTCGGCTGTAGCCGTGGGTCCATTGGGTGGCGCTCACACTGGGGGCTGTGTGGGGGGCGTGCTTGAGCGGGTTGTCGTCCTGCGGCCACTGGCCGCTCTCGACTTTGGCAATCTCCTGTCGAATGGCGATCATGGCGTCGCAGAAGCGATCGAGTTCTTCGAGTGATTCGCTTTCGGTGGGCTCGACCATCAGCGTGCCGGCCACGGGGAAGCTCAGCGTAGGGGCGTGGAAGCCGTAGTCGATGAGGCGCTTGGCCACATCTTCGGCACTGATGCCGCTGCTGTCCTTCAGGGGGCGCAGGTCCAGAATGCACTCGTGGGCCACGCCGCCGCCCTTGAGCGTGGGCAAGCCGCTGCTGAAGTGGATGGCGTAATGGTCGGCCAAGCGGGCGGCCACATAGTTGGCCGAGAGGATGGCCACTTCGGTGGCGGCCTGCAGACCCTCGGCGCCCATCATGCGCACGTACATCCAGCTGATGGGCAGCACGGCGGCATTGCCCAGCGGCGCGGCCGACACGGCGCCCACGGGCGTGTGCACGCCGGTGGCGGTGTGGTGACCGGGCAGGAAGGGCTTCAAATCTTCGACCACGCACACGGGGCCCACGCCGGGGCCGCCACCGCCGTGCGGGATGCAGAAGGTCTTGTGCAGGTTGAGGTGGCTGACATCGCCGCCGAACTCGCCGGGAGCGGCCACCCCAACCAAGGCGTTCATGTTGGCGCCGTCCACATACACGCGGCCACCGTGCTGGTGCACCAAGGCGCACAGTTCCTTCACCCGCACATCAAACACGCCGTAGGTGCTGGGGTAGGTGATCATGATGGCGGCCAGGTTGTCGCTGTGCTGCTCGCACTTGGCGCGCAGGTCGTCGAGGTCCACATTGCCCATCGAGTCGCACTTCACCACGACCACGCTCATGCCCACCATCTGGGCGCTGGCAGGGTTGGTGCCGTGGGCGGACTCAGGGATCAGGCACACATGGCGATGACCCTGGCCGCGCGCGCGTTGCCAGCCGCGGATAGCCAGAAGGCCCGCGTACTCACCTTGTGAGCCCGCATTGGGCTGCAGGCTGATGCCGGCGTAGCCGGTGGCCTGGCTCAGCCACTTCTGCAGGTCGGCGTCCATCTGCGCATAGCCGGCCAGTTGATCGGCTGGTGCAAAGGGGTGCAGGCCGGCGAATTCGGGCCAGGTGATGGGAATCATCTCGCTGGTGGCATTGAGCTTCATCGTGCACGAGCCCAGCGGAATCATGGTGCGGTCCAGTGCCAGGTCCTTGTCCGAGAGCCGGCGGATGTAGCGCAGCATCTCGGTTTCCGAGTGGTAGCGGTTGAATACTGGGTGCGTGAGGTAGGTGCTGGTGCGGCGCAGGTTCTCGGGGATGAGGTGGTCGATGCCCTTCTCGAACTCGTGGAAGGCCGGCTGTGACTGACCCTGGGTGGCGAACCAGGACCAGAGGTTCAACACATCTTGGCGCGTGGTGGTTTCATCCAGGCTGATGCCCACCGTGGTGGGCGAGAGCCGGCGCAGGTTGGCGCCGCCTTGCAGGGCACGCGCGAGGATGGCCTCGGTTTGGTCGCCGGTGACCACGGCCAGTGTGTCGAAGGCGTGCGGCGTGATCTGCCCATAGCCCATGGCGGTCAAGCCCTGGCGCAGGATGGCGGTGTAGCTGGCCACGCGCTGGGCGATGCGCTTCAAGCCGGCAGGGCCGTGATAGACCGCGTACATGCTGGCGATGACGGCCAGCAGCACCTGGGCGGTGCAGATGTTGGAGGTGGCCTTTTCGCGGCGGATGTGCTGCTCGCGCGTTTGCAGGGCCAGACGGTAGGCGGGGTTGCCGTGGGCGTCCACGCTCACGCCCACCAGGCGCCCGGGCATGGAGCGCTTGAAGTCGTCGCGGCAGGCCAGGAAGGCGGCGTGCGGGCCGCCTGCACCCATGGGGACGCCGAAGCGCTGGGTGTTGCCCACCACGATGTCGGCCCCCAGTTCGCCTGGAGGCACCAACAGGGTCAGGGCCAACAGGTCGGTGGCCACGATGAAGGCGGCCTGTTTCTCATGGGCCTGCGCGATCACTTCGCGCAGGTCGTGGATCAGACCCGAGGTGGAGGGGTACTGGGCCACCACCGCAAAGTAGTCCCCTTCCTGCATCAGGATGGGTGCAAAGCCGACCTTCACTTCCAGCCCCAGTGGTTCGCAGCGGGTGCGGATGACTTCGATGGTCTGCGGGTGGCAGTCGCCGGCCACGATCAGGGTGTTGCTCTTGCTCTTGACGCTGCGCTTGGCCAGGGTCACGGCTTCGGCGGCCGCGGTGGCTTCGTCGAGCATCGAGGCGTTGGCAATGGCCATTCCGGTGAGGTCGCACACCATGGTCTGGAAATTCACGAGGGCTTCCATGCGGCCCTGCGAGATTTCGGCCTGGTAGGGCGTGTAGGCCGTGTACCAGGCGGGGTTCTCCAGGATGTTGCGCAGGATGACACCGGGGGTGTGGGTGTCGTGGTACCCCTGGCCGATGAAGCTGCGCATCACGCGGTTCTTCGAGGCCACGCTGCGCAATTCGGCCAGGGCCTGCGCCTCGGTCACGGGTGCGGGCAGGTCCATCAACTGGCCGCGGGCGATGCTGCGCGGTACCACCGCTTCAATGAGCGCCCGGCGCGAGGTCGCACCGATCACCGACAGCATCTTGGCCTCATCGGTTTCGTGCGGCCCGAGGTGGCGGGCGCGGAACTCGGTGGCGTTCTCGAGGTCGCTCAAGGGGGTGAGGGCGGACATCAGCATGGTGGGCTCGGCAGGGTTCGCAGTGGGTGGGTTCGGCGGCGGGGGCAACGGTTGGAGGTGCGGGCACCTCGCCCGGCATCACAGAGTCTTGAGCAACTCGTCGTAGGCGGTGCTGTCCATCAGGCCGTCGAGCTCGGCCGGGTTGGCAAGCTTGACCTTGAAGAACCAGCCTGCATCCAGCGGCGCGGTATTGGCCAGGGAGGGGTCGTCGCGCAGGGCTTCGTTGACTTCGACCACTTCGCCACTGACGGGCATGTACACGTCGGCCGCGGCCTTCACGCTTTCGACCACACCGGCCACTTCACCCTTGGTGTAGGTCTTGCCCACCTCGGGCAGGTCGACGAAGACGACATCACCCAGCGCGTCTTGTGCATGCACGGTGATGCCCACCACGGCGGCGGCGGTGTCGGCGGCGTTGACCCATTCGTGGTCGGTGGTGAATTGGACGGTCATGGTTCGGTCTCTTGGTTCAGTGGTGATGGAAGTGGAAATCGTGAGCGTTGTTCAGCGCGCGTAGCGGTGCGGCGCGAAGGGCATGGGTGTCACGGTCATGGGCAGGCGTTTGCCGCGTACATCCGCATGCACCACCGTGCCGGCGGCGGCTTGGGCGGCCTGCAGCCACCCCATGGCCACCGGCTGGTTGACGGTGGGGCCCAGGGTGCCGCTGGTCACGCGGCCGATGACCGTGCCGTTGGCATCGTGCAGGGTGGCGCCCTCGCGAACCGGGGCGCGTTCCTGGCCCACGAGGCCCACCCGCTTGCGCGCCGTGCCCTCGCTGAATTCGCGGCCGATGCGATCGGCCCCAGGGTACCCGCCTGCGCGCTCACCGTCTGGGCGGCGCACCTTCTGGATGGCCCATTGAAGACCGGCTTCGATGGGGCTGGTGGTGGTGTCGATGTCGTGGCCGTACAGGCACAGGCCGGCTTCCAAGCGCAGGGTGTCGCGCGCACCCAGGCCGATGGGCTGCACGCGGGCATCGGCCAGCAGGGCGCGTTCGGGCAGCGGGGTGATGGTGCAGCGGGTGCCGATGTGCTTCTGGAGATGGGCCAGGTCGGCATCCTTGCAGGCGGCATTGACCACCAGCAGCAGGCCGCCGAATCCGTCGTCCGCATGGGGGCGCACGATCATCAGATCGTCGAGGATTCCGCCTTGCTCGTTGGTGAAGAAGGCGTAGCGCTGTTGCCCAGGCTTCAAGCCGACCACATCGACCGGCACCAGGCATTCCAGGGCGGCGGCGGCATCCGGGCCGTCCAGTCGAATTTGGCCCATGTGCGACACGTCGAACAGGCCGGCGGCGTTGCGGGTGTGCTTGTGCTCGGCCATCACGCCGGCGGGGAACTGGACCGGCATGTCGTAGCCGGCGAAGGGCACCATGCGGGCGCCGAATTCCCGGTGCAGGGCGTTCAAAGGGGTGGTCAGGAGGACGGCGTCGGCGGACATGAAGGGCCTTTGATCGGCCGGGGTGAAGGTTCACCCGCGGGGGCTCGTCGAATTGCACAGCCGCAGCCTGAACCGAAGTCTTCAGCCGCCGGCGGTGCACCGGGCCCCCACTGTCCGCTTTACCTGAGAGATTCGGGGCACCGCATCTTGCGACCGGTGACCCTTGCCCCTTCGGTGGGCGTGCTCCGGGTGGCCATGCCACCTTGACGCGCCTCTCTCCAGCGAGGAGGAAAGTCAGTCCTGGGTGCCTGAGCGTTCGAGCCGCAGCTCTGCGCCTTCGGCGGCCGGCTCAAGGCCGGCACTCTCCTGACCGAGAAAGTGTATCAGCCGGCGCTAAGATGGGGTGATGCAGCCCCCTGCAGCCCCCCTGACGGATGCCCAACTGCGCGAGCTGCTGCGCAGCAGCCGCACCATCGCCGTGGTGGGGCTTTCGGCCGACTGGAACCGCCCCAGCCACTTCGCCGCGAAGTACATGCAGCAGCACGGCTACCGCATCCTGCCGGTCAACCCGCGATACGCCGGACAGGTCATCCTGGGCATGACTTGCGTGGGCGCAGTGGAAGACCTGCGGGAGGCGGTGGACATCGTGGATGTCTTTCGCCGCACCGAGGATGTGATGCCCCTGGCGCGCAGTGCCGTGGCCATCGGTGCGAAGTGCCTGTGGCAGCAGTTGGGTGTGATGAACTTGGAGGCGGATGCCTGGGTTCGAGACGCGGGATTGACCAGCGTGATGGACCGCTGCGTGAAGATCGAGCACGCGCGCCTGTTCGGCGGGCTGAACTGGGCGGGCGTGAACACCGGCGTGATCAGCGCGCGGCGGGGCGGGGGCTGACCGACATGGCCGAGCGCCGATTCCATCCCGAGACGCTTGCCATTCATGCCGGGCAGATCCCGGATGCCGCCACCGGCGCGCGCGCGCTGCCCATCTACCAGACCACGAGCTTCGTTTTCGATTCGGCTGAACATGCCGCCGCACTGTTCAACGCGCAAACCTTTGGCAACATCTATTCGCGCCTGTCCAACCCCACGGTGGCCGCCCTGGAGGAACGCGTGGCGGCCCTGGAGGGCGGGCGTGCGGCGGTGGCCACGGCCAGCGGCATGGCCGCGGAATCCCTGGCGCTGATGACGCTGTTGCGCAGTGGTGACCACATCGTGGCGGCGGCGGCCTTGTATGGCGGTACGGTGACGATGCTGGCGGTGGACCTGGCTCGCTTCGGCATCGAATGCACCTTCGTGGATGCGCGCGACCCTTCTGCCTTTGCGGCGGCCATGCGGCCCAACACCCGCGCCGTGTTCGCCGAAAGCCTGGGCAACCCGAGCCTGGTGGTGCTGGACATTGCGGCGGTGGCGGGGGTGGCCCACGCCCATGGGGTGCCGCTGATCATCGACAACACGGTGCCCAGCCCCTACCTTTGCAACCCCATCGCGCACGGGGCGGACATCGTGATCCATTCGGCCACCAAATACCTGGGCGGCCACGGCACCACCTTGGCGGGCGTGGTGGTGGAGAGCGGGCGGTTTCTCTGGGACAACGGCAAGTTCCCCGGCATGACCGAGCCCTCGGCCGGCTACCACGGCATCCGCTTCTACGAAACCTTCGGCGACTTCGGCTACACCATGCGCTGCCGGCTGGAAGGCCTGCGGGTGCACGGTGCGGCCCTCAGCCCCATGAGCGCCTGGCAGATCCTGCAGGGCGTGGAAACACTGCCGCTGCGCATGGAGCGGCATGGCGCCAACGCGCTGGCCGTGGCGAAATTCCTGCACGAGGACCCGCGAGTGGCCTGGGTGAACTATCCCGGCCTCGAAGACCATCCGCAACACAACTTGATGAAGCGGCAGATGAAGAACGCCTCGGGGCTGCTCGCTTTCGGTCTGAAAGGCGGATTGGCGCAGGGCGTTCGCTTCATCGAATCCGTGCGCTTTCTCAGCCACTTGGTCAACATTGGCGACACGCGGACCCTGGTCAGCCACCCGGCCAGCACCACACACCGACAACTGGACGAGGCGCAGCAGCGCGCGGCCGGCGTCACCCCCGACATGGTTCGCCTGTCGGTGGGCATTGAACACATGGAGGACATCCTTTGGGACATCGATCAGGCTTTGGCACAGGCCGTGGGTACCGCATGAATCAGGCCCGCAGTGCCTGGTTGGCCGCGTGGGCGTTTGCCGCCATGAATGCCGTTTGGCTCAGCGGCGCCGGCGCTGCCGAAGGCATGTGGACCCTGGACAACCTGCCGCGTGCGGCCCTGAAGGACCAGCATGGATTCGAGCCGGACGCGGCTTGGCTGTCCCACGTGCGCGGTGCGGCGGTTCGCGTGGGCGGTTGTTCGGGCTCGCTCGTGTCAGCCCAGGGTCTGGTGATGACGAACCACCATTGCGTCACACGATGCCTGGCCGAACTCTCCACGCCCCAGCGGCCGGTAAAGGCGGCTGGCTACTTGGCGCGCGGGCCCCAGGAAGAGCTGGCCTGCGCGGGCTTGGAAGTGCTGCAGTTGCAAAGCGAGCGCGATGTGACGGCCGATGTGCAGACGGCCACACAGGGCCTGCAGGGCGAGGCCTTTCAGAAGGCCGAGGATGCGGTGCGTGCACGCTTGGCGCGCGAGTGCCAGCAGGGCCAAGCCGCCACGCGCCGCTGCGAGGTGACGGTGCTGTACCGCGGCGGCCAGTATGTGCTCAAGCAGTACGAGCGCTACAGCGATGTGCGCCTGGTGTGGGTGCCCGAGGATGCGGTGGCGTCCTTCGGTGGCGACCCGGACAACTTCAACTTCCCGCGCTGGTGCCTGGATGTGGCCATGCTGCGGCTGTGGCGCGACGGCAAGCCGGTGAACACGCCGGTGCACCTGCGCGTGGAGCCCGCGGGTCCGCAGGCGGGCGAGTTGCTGTTCATTCCGGGCCATCCTGGGCAAACACAGCGCAGCCTGACCGTGGCCCAACTCGAGCGTTTGCGCGTGCGCCTGGCCTCGCAGGACATTCCCGCCTTGTCCGAATCTCGTGGCCTGCTGCACCAGCTGGCACAGCGGGGCGAGCCCACCCGAACCTGGGCGCTGCAATCCATGTCGGGCACCGAGAACGGCCTGAAGGTGTCGCAGGGCCAGTTGCAGGCGCTGTTTTCGCCGGCCCTGTGGGACCTCAAGCGGCGCGAGGAGCAAGCGTTGAAGGCCCATGTGGCGGCCAAGCCGGAATTGCGCGCCAGGGTCGGTGACCCCTGGGCCGACATCGAGCGCGCGCAAGCCCTGCGCGCTGAGTTGGAAACCGAATACAACCTGATCGCCGAGGGCCGGGCGTTTTCGGCGCCCCAGTTCCAGTCGGCGCGCATCCTCGTGCGCGGGCCCGTTGAGCGGGCCAAGCCCGATGGGCAGCGGCTGCGGGAGTTCAGCGAAAGTTCCTTGTCGGTGATGGAGCGGCGTATCAAGGCGGCGTCACCGATGGACCTGACCTTCGAGCGCGAGCGGCTGGAATGGTCACTCACCCGCATGCGCAGCGTGCTCGGGCCTGATCATCCGGTGGTGAAGACCGTGCTGGGGACGAAATCCCCGTCGCAGCGAGCCGGTGAGCTGATCACCGAGTCCAAGCTGCACGATGCGACTGAGCGGGCGCGATTGTGGGATGGTGGTGCGGCTGCGGTGGACGCGAGCGCCGACCCCTTCATCGCCCTGGTGCGGACCACTGAGGCCCATGCCCGCGGCCTGCGCGAGCGCTTTGAAGCGCAGGTGCTGGCCGTGGAGCGCCAGGCGGCGCAGCGCCTGGCCCTGGCGCAATTCGACCGCGATGGCCTCAATCGCTACCCGGACGCCACCGGCACCCTGCGCCTGTCCTTCGGCACGCTCAAAGGTTGGCAGGAGGGGCAGGCCGCGGTGGGTACGCACACCACGGTCGCAGGGCTGAGGGCGCGACACACCGGCGCGGCGCCATTTGCGATGCCCAACAGTTGGACGACCGCGGGCTTGGCCCTCCCCCATGAGTTGCCCTTCAATTTCGTGACCGACCACGACATCATCGGCGGCAACTCCGGCAGCCCCATGATCAACCGGCAGGGCCGCTGGGTGGGCCTGGTCTTCGACGGGAACCGGCACTCGTTGGGCGGGTCTTTCTTCTACGACGGCGCACTGAACCGGGCGGTGTCGGTGCATCCCGCGGTGATCCTTCAGGCACTGCAGCGGGTGTATGGCGGGCAGGGTCTTGCACAGGAGTTGATGAGATGAGCATCTACGACGAGCACCTGGACGCCTGTGCCGCCAATCATGTGGCGCTGTCGCCGGTGAGTTTTGTGGAGCGGTCGGCCGAAGTGTTCGGCGACTTACCGGCGGTGGTTCATGGCGCACGCCGCTACAGTTGGGCGCAGGTTCGCGAGCGTTCGGCGCGCCTGGCCGCGGCCCTCAAGGCCCTGGGCATTGGGCATGGGCACACGGTCAGTGCCATGCTGCCCAACACGCCTGAGATGGTGGAGGCGCACTATGCCGTGCCGGCTCTGGGCGCCGTGCTCAACACGCTCAACACCAGGCTCGATGCGGGCCTGCTGGCCTGGCAGATGAACCACTGTGAGGCCCGGGTGCTGTTGACCGACCGGGAGTTCGCGCCCGTCATGGAGCGTGCCCTGGAGTTGTTGCGCACCGAGCATGGACGCACCGTGGTGGTGGTGGATGTGTGCGACGGCGAATACACCGGCGCGGGTGAGCGCCTGGGCACGCTGGAATACGAGGCTTGGTTGGCCGCACACGAGCCCCTGACCCGCCTGGAAGGGCCCCGCAACGAATGGGACGCGATTGCGGTGAGCTACACCAGCGGCACCACGGGTGACCCCAAGGGCGTGGTCACGCACCACCGCGGCGCCTACCTGAATGCGGTGTGCAACGCAGCCACATGGACCATGCCGCACTTCCCGAAGTACCTGTGGACGCTGCCGATGTTCCACTGCAACGGCTGGTGTTTTCCTTGGACGGTGGCGATGCTCGGTGGCACGCATGTGTGCCTGCGCAAGGTGGAGGCCGCAGCCATCCTGCAGGCCATTCGTGATCACGGCGTGGACCACTATTGCGCCGCGCCAATCGTGCACTCGCTGATCTACAACGCGCCCGAAGCAATGCGCGCGGGCATCACCCAGCAGGTGCGCGGCATGGTGGCCGGTGCAGCACCGCCCGCGGCCATGATCGAGGGCATGGCGCGCATCGGCTTCGACATCACTCATGTGTACGGCCTGACCGAGGTGTATGGGCCCGCGAGCGTGGCGGTCAAGCGGTCTGCGTGGGCCGGCGAAAACCTGTCGGAGCAGACACGCCTGAATGGCCGCCAGGGCGTGCGCTATGCGCTGCAGGAGGGCATGACGGTGATGGACCCGCAGACCATGACCGAGGTACCGGCCGACGGGCAGACCATGGGCGAGATCATGTTCCGCGGCAATATCGTGATGAAGGGTTACCTCAAGAACCCGACCGCCACGCAAAAGGCCTTTGAAGGGGGTTGGTTCCACACCGGCGACCTGGCGGTGATGGAGGGTGACCGCTATGTGAAGATCAAGGACCGCAGCAAGGACATCATCATCTCCGGCGGCGAAAACATTTCGTCACTTGAGGTGGAGGATGCGCTGTACCGGCACCCGGCGGTGCTGGCCTGTGCGGTGGTGGCCAAGCCCGACGCGAAGTGGGGCGAGACGCCGCTGGCCTATGTGGAGACCAAGCCTGGCTCCAGCGCGACGGCCGACGAATTGGTGACCCACTGCAAGGCCTTGTTGGCCGGCTACAAGGTGCCGCGTGAAATCCGGTTCGAGGAGATCCCCAAGACCTCCACCGGCAAGATCCAGAAGTTCCAACTGCGCGAGCGGGCCCGGTCCGCTTCGGCCATCGAGTGAAGGACAGACCCATGCTCACCAACGACGACCCCATCCTGCTGCGCCACGACGACGGCCGTGGCGTGACCACGCTCACGCTCAATCGCCCACAGGCCTTCAACTCCCTGTCTGAGGACATGCTGGCGGCGCTGCAGCGTGAACTGGATGTGCTGGCGACCGACCCGGCGCTGCGCGTGCTGGTGATCGCCGCAAGCGGCAAGGCGTTTTGTGCGGGCCATGACCTCAAGGAAATGCGCGCGCAGCCTTCCTTGGACTACTACCGTGCGCTGTTCAACCGTTGCGGCAAGGTGATGATGGCCATCCAGAAGCTGCCGGTTCCCGTGATCGCTCAGGTGCAGGGCATCGCCACCGCGGCCGGTTGTCAGCTCGTGGCGCAGTGTGACCTGGCCGTGGCGGCCCGCACGGCGCGTTTTGCTGTCAGCGGCGTGAACCTGGGTCTGTTCTGTTCCACCCCCGGTGTGGCGCTGTCGCGCAACCTGTCGCGCAAGGCGGCCTTCGAGATGTTGGCCACCGGTGACTTCGTCTCCGCGCAGGAGGCACAGGCCAAGGGTTTGATCAACCGTGTGGCCGAGCCGGATGCACTTCACTCAGCGGTTCAAGCCCTGTGCGAGTCGATTCTGAAGAAACCCCGCGAGGCGCTGGCCATCGGCAAGGCCCTGTTCTACCGACAACTGGAAAGCGGCATGGAGGCCGCCTATACGGATGCGGCGCAGACCATGGCCTGCAACATGATGGAGCACACGGCCCTTGAGGGCGTGCAGGCCTTCATCGACAAAAGACCGCCGACTTGGGCCGCCTGACCACTGAGCGCAGCGCAGGCCGCCACAGGGCGGCTGCGCCGGCTGTCAGCGCCAGAGAATCAGAACGAGAGTTCTGAAGCAGCCGGACCCGTGCGCGACAACTTGGACTGCAGCAGCACTTCGCCGAGCAGCCGCTCTCGGTGCAAAGGCTTGGTCAAGTGGGCATCCATGCCCGCCAGGCGGCATTCTTCTCGCTGTTCAGACAGTGCACCCGCTGTCAGCGCCACGATGCGAAGGCCTGAGCCGCAGGCCCGCATGCGCAGTTCGCGCGTGGCCTGCAGGCCATCCATCACCGGCATCTGCACGTCCATGAGCACCACCACATACGGCTGACCTGTGGCGTAGGCCTCTTCGGCGGCCTCCACGGCGGCCTTTCCATCGGCCACACGGTGTGCAGTGGCCCCAGCCGAAGCCAGTGCCCGCATGGTGATGAGCGCATTGATCTCATTGTCTTCAGCCAGCAGCACGCGCACACCGTTCAGCTCCACATCCACGGCCTGCTGCTGCTCCTGCGCTCGCGCCACGGCGTGCGCGTCTGGGCGCTCGAGCGGCAGGTCTACCCAGAACACGCTCCCACCCTCCGGGTTCGGTTGGGCACCCACCACACCACCCATCAGCCGCGCCAGTTGTTTGCAGATGGCCAGCCCCAGACCGGTTCCGGCCGCGCGGCTGCGCGAGGTGTTGCTGGCCTGCTCGAAGGGCGAGAACAGGCGCGGCAGCAGCTCCTCGGGAATGCCGATGCCACTGTCGCGCACCTCGATACGCACTCGGGCATTCGAGGTGGTGGCCAGCAGTTCGATCTGCCCATGGGGGGTGAACTTCAGGGCATTGCCCAGGTAGTTCGCAATGATCTGGCGCAGACGCACCGGGTCGAGGAACACGGCGCGCGGCAGGTTGGGGTCCACCCAGAAGCGCAGTTCCAGGCCACGCGCTTCGGCCAGCGAGGTGTAGGCGGATTGCAACCGCGCGAAGAAATCGTTGAGGTTGACCGCTTCGGGGTTGATCTCCATCCGACCGGCCTCGATCTTGGACAGGTCCAGGATGTCGTTGAGGATGTCGGCCAGCGAGTGGGCGCAGTCGGCCAGCTGGTGGAGGTATTCCTTGCGCTCGGCGGCCTTGGTGTCTCGCGCGCGGGCCAGTTCGGCCAGGCCCAGAATGCCGTTGAGCGGCGTGCGCAACTCGTGGCTCATCACCGCGAGGAACGATCCCTTGGCCCGCGATGAGGCCTCGGCCACCTCGCGTGCGCGGAAGGCTTCCATCTCTGCCGTGACGTCGCTGAGGATCCACACCATGGCACGGTCGCCTGGGCGTGCGCTGCGCAAGGGTGAGCCTTCCACACGCAGCTGGATGGTGCTGCCGTCCGGGCGCGTGTGCGCGCGGACCATCTCCACCCGTCTGGTAGCCGACAGCTGCTGCCGCGCAAGCGCCCACACCGCCTCGTAGTCCCCGACATCGCGCCACATGTGGCGCACATGAAGGCCTTCGGGCTGCAGGCCCGGTAAGCCCGAAATTTCCCTCAGCCGTGGGCTGGCGCTTCGGATGATGGGCCCTTCGGTCACCATGATGGCCACTGGCGCGTTGGCCATCACGGCCTCCAGCTCGGCTTGCTTGCGCAACTGATCCGTGATGTCTGAACCGATGAACAGCAGCTGGGCGTGGCCTGATTCACCTACGAAGGCCGTGCCCCCGTGCACGGTGATCAGCTCGCCATCACCTCTCTTGAGCTCGGCGCTGAAGAAAGGGCGGTCACCTGACTGGCGCAGTGACTGCAGCACGCGGTTGCGCTGCTCGGCTCCCCCTTGCCAAAGCCCCAACTCGATCGTGCTGCGCCCCAGAATGTCCTCAGCCTTTCGGCCGATCATTTCGCAGTAGGCCGCGTTCACCCGGAACAGGCGGCCGGTGTCCGGTTCGCTGACGCAGATGGCAAACGGGCTGGCGTTGAACACGCCTTCGAAAAGCGACTCGGACTCCCGCAGGGCCGATTCAGCCCTGAATGTGGCCGAGTCGTCCAGGAAGTGGGCGATGATGACGGCGCGGCCGTGCCAGAGTTCCTTGCTGCTGACGGCGCGCACGTGGACATCGTGGCCGTCCCGGTGTTGCAGCCGGTAGCGGACCACAGGAAGGCGGTCGCCCGGCACCATCGTGCGCGACAGCGCCACGCGCTCTTTGAACAGCCGACGGGTGGCTTCGTCTTGGCACAGCGCTTGGATCTGCACTCCCACCATCGAGTCTGCCGACGCGTAGCCGAACAATTCGGCTGCGGCAGCGTTGGTGTGGATGATCAATCCTTCATCATGGATGAAGATGGGGCTCGGCGCGTGGAGAAACAGGGCCGCATACCCGTCGGCAGATGCGCGCGCGGGCTGTGTCGCTGAACTGGGCCAGCCGGCCCAGGCTCTCAGCTTTTCAAGCAATCGCGGGAGCCCGCTGCGAACTCGCTGCGCATCACGACGCGGCTGCGCTTGCGCGGTTTGCGATGGCTTCAAATCTGAAAAATTCGCCATTAATGCCCCGGGAATTTTTCACAGTCTAAGGCGATGTGCCTCGCGTGGCTACTGTTCCGCGAAAGCCCTCTCGATCACGAAGTCTCCGGGGCGGGTGGTGTTGCCTTCGTCGAAGCCACGCGCCTCGAGCATGCGCTTGAGGTCCTTGAGCATGGCCGGGCTGCCGCAGATCATCACGCGGTCGGTGGCCGGGTCCAGGGCCGGGAGCTTCAAGTCTTCGAAAATCTTGCCCGACTCGATCAGTTCGGTGATTCGACCCTGGTTGACGAAGTCCTCGCGTGTGACCGTGGGGTAGTACTTCAATTTGCCGGTCACGAGTTCGCCCAGGAACTCGTGCTCGGGCAGGTGCTTGACCAGCAGGTCGTGGTAAGCCAGTTCATCCACTTCGCGTACGCCGTGCACCAGCACTACTTCATCGAAGCGCTCATAGGTTTCGGGGTCGCGCACGATGCTCATGAAGGGCGCAAGGCCCGTGCCGGTGGCAAGCATGTACAAGCGCTTGGCTGGCAACAGGTAGTCGACCAGCAAGGTGCCGGTGGGCTTCTTGCCCACGATGATGGTGTCACCCACCTGGATGTGCTGCAGCCTTGAGGTCAGGGGGCCATCGGGCACCTTGATGGACAGGAATTCCAGGTGCTCTTCATAGTTGGCGCTGACGATGGAGTAAGCGCGCAGCAGGGGTTTGCCGTCCACCTTCAGGCCGATCATGGTGAAGTGGCCGTTGGAAAACCGCAGGGCCGGGTCGCGCGTGGTGGTGAAACTGAACAGGCGTTCGGTCCAGTGGTGGACGGTGAGGACTTTTTCTTCGTGCAGGGCGCTCATCCCGCAATTATCCCGTTTTTCATGAAAGCATTAGGGAAACCCCGGGCCTGTCGGGCCGTCCACAATCGGCTTCGTCTTTACAGAAGGACTGCACATACATGACACAACCTGACCCCAATCAGGTCGCGCCGCCTGAACCGCGGCTGACCAGCCTTTCCCATGGGGGAGGCTGCGGCTGCAAGATCGCGCCCGGTGTGCTTGGCGAAATCTTGAAGGGCACCACTGCGATGCCCATCCCCCCGGAACTGATGGTGGGGATTGAAACCGCAGACGACGCGGCGGTCTACCGGCTCAATGATGAGCAGGCCCTGATTGCCACGACCGACTTCTTCATGCCCATCGTCGATGACCCCTTCGACTTCGGGCGCATTGCGGCGACCAATTCCATCAGCGACGTGTACGCGATGGGAGGCCGGCCGATCATGGCGCTCGCCCTGGTGGGCATGCCCATCAGTGTGCTGTCGCCGGCCACCATCGGCAAGGTGCTCGACGGCGGGGCCAGCGTGTGCCGTGCGGCCGGCATTCCGATTGCCGGTGGCCACACCATCGATTCGGTGGAGGCCATTTATGGCCTGGTGGCGCTGGGACTGGTGCACCCCAAGCGGGTTCGGCGCAATGCCGATTCCAAGCCGGGTGATGTGCTGGTGCTGGGCAAGCCACTGGGCGTGGGCGTGATGAGCGCGGCGCTGAAGAAGGGTGAGTTGGGTGATGTGGGTTATGCCAGCATGATCGAAAACACCACCAAGCTCAACACGCCGGGCCCTGACCTGGCTGCCTTGGATGGTGTGCATGCCATCACCGATGTGACCGGCTTCGGCCTGGCTGGCCATGCGCTGGAGCTGGCTCGCGGGGCCAAGTGCACCATCGAGATCGACTGGCCGGCGGTGCCGCTTTTGCACGGTGTGCGCGGCTTGGCCCAGCGCGGTTTCGTGACCGGGGCATCGGGCCGCAATTGGGAGGGTTATGGCACCGAGGTGTCGGTGTCGGAAGGCATGGCGGCTGAAGACCGCGCGCTGCTGACGGACCCGCAAACCAGTGGTGGGTTGCTCGTTTCGTGCGAGCCGGGCAGTGTGGATGCGGTGTTGGCCGTGTTCAAGCAGCACGGCTTCGGTGATGCGGCGGTGGTGGGCCGTGTGACGGCCCGTGGCGCGGCGCCGCTGGTGGTGACGGGCTGAAGGGCTGAAGGGCTCAGGCCCACATTCAACCGGTTTGCTGTCGAAGTGAAGAGGCCCGCGATCAGCGGGCCTCGTTCCTTCAAGGGGGTGCGTCACATGCCCGCGTAGTTCGGCCCGCCACCACCCTCGGGCGTCACCCACACGATGTTCTGTGTGGGGTCCTTGATGTCGCAGGTCTTGCAGTGCACACAGTTCTGCGCGTTGATCTGCAGGCGGTCGCCACCGTCTTCGGCCTTCACGAATTCGTACACGCCTGCCGGGCAATAGCGGCTCTCAGGGCCCGCGTACTTCGCCAGGTTGTGGGCCACGGGAACCAAGGCGTCGCGCAGGGTCAGGTGCGCAGGTTGGTTCTCTTCGTGATTGGTGTTGCTGACAAACACCGAGCTCAGGCGGTCGAAGGTGAGCTTGCCGTCGGGCTTGGGGTATTCGATCTTGGGGCACTGGGCCGCAGGCTTCAGGCGCGTGTGGTCGGCCTCGGTGCGGCGGATGGTCCAGGGCGGGGCCTTGAAGCCGAGCTTGGGCAGCAGCCACTGCTCGATGCCCGTCATGAAGGCGCCTACGTTGTTGCCCTTCTTGAACCACTGCTTGAAATTCTTGGAGCCCTGCAGTTCCTCGTGCAGCCAGCTGCGTTCGAAGGCCGCGGGGTAGGCGCTGAGCTCGTCATGCGAGCGGCCGGCCTGCAGGGCCTCAAAGGCTGCCTCAGCGCACAGCATGCCGGTCTTGATGGCTGCATGCGAGCCTTTGATGCGCGCGGCATTCAGGTAGCCTGCGTCGCAGCCGATGAGCGCACCGCCCGGGAACACCGGCTTGGGCAGGCTGAGGATGCCGCCGGCTGTGATGGCGCGCGCGCCATAGCTGATGCGCTTGCCGCCTTCGATGTGGGCGCGTATGGAGGGGTGAGCCTTCCAGCGCTGCATTTCCTCGAAGGGCGAGAGCCAGGGGTTCTGATAGTCCAGCCCGGTGACGAAGCCCAGGGTGACCTTGTTGCCTTCGAGGTGGTAAAGAAAGCCGCCGCCATAGGTTTCGCTGTCCATGGGCCAACCGGCGGTGTGCACCACCAGGCCGGGCTTGGCCTTGTCGGCCGGTACTTCCCAGAGCTCCTTGATGCCGATGGCATAGCTTTGCGGGTCTTTGCCTGCGTCGAGCTTGAACTTCGCAATCAGCTGCTTGCCCAGGTGGCCACGCGCGCCTTCAGCGAAAACGGTGTACTTGCCAAGGAGCTCCATGCCGAGCTGGAAGCCGTCGTGGGGCTCACCGTCCTTGCCGATGCCCAGGTTGCCGGTGGCCACGCCGCGCACGCGGCCTTGTTCGTCGTAGAGCACCTCGGCCGCAGTAAAACCGGGGAAGATTTCCACGCCCAGGGCTTCG